>DATBTN010000080.1 GCA_036559195.1 Candidatus Baltobacteraceae bacterium | reverse complement strand
CCCAGCGGCTTGCGCTTTCGCGACGTGCTCTTCTCGGAGAGTGCCAAAGCGGCGTTAGCGGCCGTCGGCGCCACCATCGAAGGCGCTTCGATAGGCTCGGAAAAGGCGTAAGGGCTTGCTCAATAATCTTCGCGCCGCACTGCTGGTTCCGGAGATCCGCTCGCGGGTCTTGTTCGTTTTCGGCATGTTCGCCGTTTTCGTGTTCATGATTCACGTGCAGATCCCCAACGTGAATCAAGCGGCTTGGCAGAAAGTGCTGCAAGGCGGCGCGTTTTACAACCTGCTCGGGTTCCTCTCGGGCGGCGCGCTGCAGAAGCTCTCGGTCATCGCGATGGGCATCACGCCGTATATCAACGCGTCGATCATCATGCAATTGATGACCGTCGTGTTGCCGCAGCTCGAAGAGCTCGCGAAGAAAGGCGGCGAGGACGGCCGTAAGAAGATCAGCCAGTACACGCGCTGGCTCACGATCGTGCTCGCTTCGCTGCAGGCATTCTTCATGGCCAACTACATGCGTTCGAGCGGCGTGTTCTACGACCGCAGCATATATTTCATGCTCTTCGCGGTCCTGATCATGGTCGGCGGCACGATGTTCCTGATGTGGCTCGGCGAGCAGATCACCGACAAAGGCATCGGCAACGGCATCTCGCTGATCATCTTCATCGGTATCGTGCTGCGCTACCCGCAGTACGTTTCGCAGACGTTTGCCTCGACGTCGAAGGGCGGCGAGAGTCTGCTCAACATCGTGCTGTATATCCTGATCGCCATCCTGGTCATCATCTCGATCGTCTTCCTGTACCAGGGTCAGCGCCGCATTCCGGTGCAGCAAGCGCGCCGCGTCGTCGGACGCAAGATGTTCGCCGGCCGTTCGACGTACATTCCGCTGCGCCTCAACAATGCGGGCGTCATCTCGATCATCTTCGCGATCTCGCTCTTGCTCTTGCCGCAACAGGCGCTCTCGTGGTTCAACCACGGCGGGCAGTCGGCGGTCGGACACGGCGGCTTCCCCGGGACCATGGCCGCGATCTCGCAGTGGCTCAACGCGAATTTCAGCCCGAACTCGCTGCTTTACAATGCGGTCTACTTCGTCCTGGTCGTCGTCTTCACGTTCTTCTACAGCGCCATCGTCGTCAATACGCGCGACATCGCCGATAACTTGAAGAAGAGCGGCTCGTTTATTCCGGGCATCCGGCCCGGGCAGCCGACCGTCGACTACATCAATCGCATTCTGCTGCGCATCACGACCGCGGCCGCGATCTACCTCGGGTTGCTCGCAGTCATTCCCGGTATGGTGCAGCAAGGGCTCTCGGTGACGACGTTCTATCTGGGCTCGACCTCGCTGCTCATCGTCGTCGGCGTCGCGCTCGATACGATCACGCAGATCGAAGCGCGCCTGGCGATGCGCGACTATCGCGGGTTCATGAAGCGCTGATGCGGCTGGTTTTCCTCGGCCCCCCGGGTGCCGGCAAAGGCACGCAGGCGCACATTTTGGAGTCGCAGTTCGGCGTGCGTCAGATCTCGACGGGCGACATTCTGCGCGAGAACCGCGGAGCCGGCACCGAACTCGGCCGTCAGGCCGAAGGGTACATGCAGCGCGGCGAACTGGTGCCCGACGAACTGATCGTCAAGATGATCGAAGGCTATCTCGTCAACCAGGCAGCCAACGGCTTTATCATGGATGGGTTTCCGCGCACGGTCGCCCAAGCCCAGGCCTTCGACGAATTGCTGGCGCGCAAGGCGCTCTCGCTCGATGCAGTCGTGCTCTTTAACGCCGATCGCGAGACCCTGATGACCCGCTTGACGTCGCGCTGGACGAATCCGCGCACCGGCAAGGTTTACAATACGATCACGGTTCCACCCAAGACGGCCGGACACTGCGACGACGACGGCGGCCCGCTCGTGCAGCGTGAAGACGACAAACCGGGGACCGTCGCCAAGCGACTCGACGTGTACGAGGCGCAGACCAAACCGCTGGTCGCGTATTATCGCAAGACCGGCAAGCTGATCGAAGTCGATGCGCTGGCCGGTATCGATGCCGTCACCCGCGAGATTCTCGACCGCGTCGGTGCGGTGAACGCGCAGTGATCACGATCAAATCGCCGCGCGAAATCGAGACGATGCGCCGCAGCGGAAAGATCACGGCGAAAGTGCTCGGCGACCTGATGCGTTCGGCAAAGCCGGGAATGACGACCCGCGATCTCGACGCGATGGCGGAGCGCGGCATTCGCGAGCTCGGCGGCGTACCGACGTTTATGGGCTATTACGATTATCCGGCCTCGATCTGCGCGTCGGTCAACGAAGAGGTCGTTCACGGTATTCCGGGCGATCGCGTGCTTCAAGAGGGCGATCTGCTCTCGATCGATATCGGCACGACCTTCGAGGGCTACGTGAGCGATAGCGCCGTGACGATTCCGATCGGATCGATCTCGGCTCAAGCGCGGCGGCTGCTTGAGGTCACGCAGCAATGCCTGATGCTCGGCATCGCGCAGATGCATCGCGGCAAGCGGCTCGGCGATATCGGCTCGGCCGTTCAGAAGCACGCCGAATCGAACGGCTACGGGGTCGTTCGCGAACTCGTCGGGCATGGCGTCGGCACGAAAATGCACGAGGAGCCGCAGGTCCCCAACTATGGGAGCGCCGGAGCCGGCCTGGAACTGCGCGCGGGCCTGGTGCTGGCCATCGAGCCGATGATCACCGAAGGCGCCTATAACGTCGAAACCCTCGAAGACGGCTGGACAGTTGTCACGGCAGATGGTAAACTCGCAGCGCACTTCGAGCACACCATCGCCATCACCGACGACGGTCCCAAGATTCTCACCCTACGCGATATCGGGGAACACCCCGATGTCGAAAAGTATCGCCCAAAAGAAGAAGCCGCCGCCTAAGCGGCGACGGTCTCGACAAAATAAGAGAGAGTAGAAAAGACATGAAGGTTCGGCCCTCAGTGAAACGCATATGCGAGAAATGCAAGATCATTCGGCGCGAAGGCAAAGTGCGCGTGATCTGCGACGTGAATCCCAAGCACAAACAGGTTCAGGGGTAAATTTAACATGGCACGTATTTCCGGTATCGATCTTCCGCGCGAAAAGCGCGCCGAAATCGCGCTGACCTATATTTACGGGGTCGGCCCGAAGACGGCACAGCGCATTCTCACGCACGCCGGCATCAGCCCGGACCTTCGCGTCAAAGATATGACCGAAGACGACGAGAAGAAGCTGCGCGACGCGATCGACGCGCTGCAGGTCAAGCTCGAAGGCGACCTGCGCCGCGAAGTTTCGGGGCACATCAAGCGCCTTTCGGATATCGGCTGCTACCGCGGCATTCGCCATCGGCGCGGGCTGCCGGTTCGCGGGCAGCGCACCAAGACGAACGCCCGCACGCGCAAAGGTCCGAAAAAGACCGTCGGCAACAAGAAGAAAGTCGCCACCAAGAAATAGCCGCCCGCCCCGCTCTCTCTTATTTTGCAGCGAAAAGCTCCGGCACAAACCGGGGCTTTTTTGCTTAGGCGGTTAAAGGCGACGGAGATGATCTACGTCGGCACGTGCGGCTATGCGTACAAGGATTGGATCGGCCCGTTTTACCCCGGCACGATCAAGCCGGCCGAGATGCTGGGCTTTTACGCGCGGCACTTCGGCGCCGTGGAGATCGACGCGTCGTACTACGGGGTCCCGGCCGAGCGGACCGTCGCGGGCATGGCTTCGCGCACGCCCGAAGCGTTTCGCTTCTGCTTCAAGGTTCCAAAGTCGGTCACGCACCCGCCCGGGGGCGCCGCGCCGCGCGTTCACGACGACGCCAAACTCTTTCGCACCAACCTCCAACCGCTGCTCGCCGCACGTAAACTCGGTGCGGTGCTGATCCAATTTCCCAACGGGTTTAAGCCGAGCGCGGAAAACGAGCGCTACCTCGCGGCGATCGCCGGCGCCCTCGACGGGCTGCCGCTCGTGGCGGAGTTTCGGCACCGGGAGTGGCAGCGTCCGGCGACGCTCGCGCTGTTGCGCGAACTGGGCGTGGGGTGGTGCAACGTCGATATGCCGCAGTTCGATACACTGCTGCATCCGAGTTCGGACGTAAGCGGCAGCGTGGGATACGTACGCTTGCACGGCCGCAACGCGGCCCAATGGTGGACGGGCGACAATGTTACGCGATACACGTACACCTATTCTCCCGACGAACTCGTTGCCTGGAGCGATCGTATCGCGGAGATCGAAGCCGCGGCAGAGACCACGTTTGCGTTCTTTAACAACCACGCACGCGGGGGTGCCGCGCGCAACGCGGAAATGCTCGAGCAGATGCTCGAACAGCGCTACGGCGAAGCCGCGGCCGAGATTGTGGCGCGTCCGGCCCTGCCGCCGCCGGCGCAGCCCGGTCTGCCGGGTCTCGAGTGAGGACGCCGCGCGACGCCGTAATTACGGCGGGCGGCCGCGTCGGCGGCGCCTTCGCGCGGGCAATCGGCACGGACGTCAAAGGACTCGGGCGCGTCCGCGATGCGACGATGCTGCAGCGCGCGATCGCTGCGGCGCGCGGAGCGGGTGCGTTGCGCATCGCCGTGGTGGGTGGTGCCGAAGTTCGCGAGGCGAGCGACGGAACAATCGACAAGCTGATTCCCGAACATCCGTCCGGCGCGGCAAACGTCCGCGCCGCTCTCGCTAGCTGGGCGGAAGATGGGCCGCTGCTCTATCTCGCAAGCGACATGCCGTACGTGGATGCCGACGCGTTGCGCGACTTTATCGATCGAGTCCCGGAAGGCGTTCTGGCGATGCCGCTCGCCGAGGAGTCCGCGTACGCGCGGCGTTTTCCGAACGCGCCGCCGCATGGAATTTGTTTGGCGGGCGAGCGCGTGAGCAACGGCGGCGCGTTCGTCATTCCCGCCGGCGCGCGAATGCGGGTCGATGCGTTTGCCGCGCGTCTGTTCGATGCCCGTAAGAGCGCGTGGAAGATGGCCGCGCTTCTGGGTCTCCCGCTGCTGGCCGATTTCGCGACGCGGCGGCTCTCGATCGCGCGGCTCGAAGCGCATGCTTTGCGCGTCGTCGGCCTGCCCGCGATCGCGATCCGCGCGGCCGCACCGGAGCTGGCGTTCGATTGCGATACGGCTGCGGATTACGAGTATGCCTGCGCGCACGCCTAGTCCGGCCCGACTGGGCTTCTTGTGGTTCGGCATCCAGGCCGTTTGGGGAGGCGTGCTCGCGATCTCGCTGCAGGCGCGCTCGAGCCAGCTCGGCGGCGCGCACGCCCTCGCGTCGTACGGCGCGATTGCGACCGGCGGCGCGATCGTTGCGGGGATGACGCAACTCGCGATCGGTCCGCTCGCCGACCGGCGCCGAGCGCGCGGAAGCCGGCGCACCGAGTTTTACTTTGCGGGCGTGGGGGTTGCGGTCGTCGCGCTCGCGGCGTTCTATACGGCGGCCACGTTCGCACAATTGATTGGCGCGTTCGTGCTGCTGCAGTTCGGCATGAACGTCGCCATCGGTCCGTACCAGTCGGTGATTCCCGACTACATCGCGCCGCAGCGCACGGGGACCGCATCGTCGTGGATGGCGGCACTGCAAAGCCTCGGCAACGCGGCCGGCGCGATCTTGGCATCGTCGGTCGCCGATTTGCGGGTCGTCGCGGCGGGACTCGGTGCGATCCTCGTCGCGACGGCGATCGGCACGAGCGCGCACGTCCGCAGGTTGCCGCTGCGAACGGTTGCGGCGGCTCGGATGAAGATCACGCGCACCTTTATGGATTTGTTTCTTTCGCGCGCGCTGATCTACGTCGGCTTCTATACGTTGCTGGGCTACTTGTACTTTTACGTTGCATCGCTCGGAGGCATCGTAGGCGATGCGGCGGCCGCGACCGGTCCGCTGCTCGTGATCTTTCTGATGGCGGGAACCGTCGGGGCGGCGTTTGGAGCGCGTCCCGCGGACCGCTTCGATCGGCGCGCGGTCGTGACGGCGGCGGGCGTGGGATTCATCGCCGGACTCTGTACGTTCGTAATCGGGCACGACGCGCTCGCGCTCTATGCGGCCGTCACGATTGCCGGCGCTGCGTGGGGCGTTTTCTTGAGCGCCGACTGGGCTCTGGGATGCGCGCTGTTGCCGCGAGAGGCCCTCGCGACGGCGTTCGGCATTTGGAATCTCGCATTGATCGGCCCGCAAATCGTGGCGCCGGCGTTGACCTCGGCGGTGTTGATCGCCTTCCACGCGCTGGAGTCATCGGGCGCGCCTCGCGTCGCGTTTGCGCTCGCCGCGATCGAAGTAGCGGCCGGCATCGCATGGATTTGGCGCCTGCCTGCTACAAACGTTCGGGTGTGAACTCCGCATAATTTGGGAATGACGCTCTAGGCTGCCTGGGACTTGGGGAACTATAAGACGTCCCTTGCTCGTTAGGCAGAACGGGGACCGAGCGGATTCTTTCCTTAATTCATACGCGAGAGTACGCCCGGTCACTTGAAATACAACGTTAGGAGGCACTAGTGAAACGACTGAGCACCGGAGTTCTCGTCGCGCTGATGGTAGCGGGACTTGGACTCAACGCGGTAGCCGCTCCGTCGGGGTCTGCGTCGCAGGGTAACATTGGAAACCACGCGATCGCGCAGGCATCGACAACGAGCGCTCCACCGGCGGCGAACTTCGGCTCTCCGCCGTCGGGCGAGATACCCATCCTTTTCAATGACCATCACGTTTACTCGAAGCCGAACACGCTCAAGCAAGGGCGCGTTCTTTCTGCACTCGTACGAGGCGGAACCATTTTGATTCCGCTTCGCTCGATGTTCGAGCAAATGGGTGCGACGGTGTCGTATGACCCCGGCAGCAAAACGGTCGACGTGACCAAACCCGGAGCCGATGTCAAAGTGACCGTCGGTAAACCGGAAGTTACCATTAATGGCGAGACCCGTCCGCTCGACGTGCCGCCGGAGATCTATCGTGGTTCGGTTCTCGTACCGGTTCGCGTGATCTCTGAAGGCATGGGCGCCTACGTACAGTGGGTACCCGACAAGCGACTCGTCGTCGTTCGTTATCTTCCCGCGACGCCGCCGCCGCCGCCGAGCACTCCGGCACCAGTCGAGAGCGCAACGCCGGCACCGACGCCTGCACCGGTGGCAACGCCGTTCCAGGATCGCTTCATCGCGGGCGACTTCATCACGAGCCCGAAAGTCTACAACGAGTTCAGCCCGGGTAACACCGGAAGCGGTAAAGAGTCGTACACCATCCGTGGTGCTGCGGAGTTCAACCTCTTCAACTTGCCCTGGATGCTCGAAGGCGACTTCCGCCAGTTCGTCTACCCGCACTTCGGAAGCACGAACTTCGCCCCGGGAACTCCCTGTAGTGTTGGCCCCCCGGCCGGCGCGAACGGCGACCAGGGCTGCGTAACGACGATCGGCCAGACCGGTCAGACCTTCGTTCCGTCCTTCACGGTCCGCGATCGTGACTTCGACGGCCGCTTGGGCCTGAAGGTTGCCGACCCGCACATCTATGTGGGCGTTGGCTACCTCTACCGCGACGGCAACTACGGCTACCCGCGCCTGCGTGGCTTCGGCTTCGGCGTGGAGAAGCTCCCCGACCTCAATCACACGTTCTCGCTTTACGGCAGCGCGTGGTACTACCCCAACGTGAAGGGTAACTTCACGGACCCGGGTACGGGCGTCGGTTACAACCTCGCGTACAACGAACTGAAGTACCAAATCGGCGCCGCCATTAACTTTGGCAAATCGCCGGTGTTCCTGGACTTCGGCTTCCTGGGCGATCGCTTGAACAACAAGTCGAACGCTCCGAGCGACGCGACCCACAATGGCCCGTACGTCGGATTGGGCATCCACTTCTAGACCGGAATAGATCCTCTAGTTAGAAGCAGGGCAGCCCCGGTAGAGATACCGGGGCTGCTCTGTCTGTGGAGGTGCCGGGGGTGGGGCCGGCCTCGGGCGGCTTATGCGCTTGACCGTCGGGGCGGGTTCGTGTAGACTTACTCGTCGGCGTCGGTGAAAATCTCTCTCACGACGCACGCGGCATCTTTGCCCGTAGGTCGCCCTCGCCGTGCGACCGTAGAATGTGAAGATCGGCAGACTCCGGGAATCGGAGCCGAGCCGGTCGAGGCGACGACAGCCCCGTCGTTCGGGGATCAGGATAAACAACCGCCCCGCGTTCGTCGGGGCATTCGGAGAACTACGCTTGGCAGCCAAGAAGCAAACGAAATCGCGTAAGAAGCGAGAGTTTAAGAACGTCCAATCGGGCGTCGCTCACGTTCACGCGTCGTTCAATAACACCATCGTGACCATGTCCGACAATCTCGGCAACGTCATCGCGTGGGCGTCCGCCGGCAATCTCGGGTTTAAAGGCTCGAAGAAGTCGACGCCGTTCGCCGCGCAGATGGCCGCCGAAACGGTCGCACGTAAAGCGATGGAACACGGCATGAAATCGACCGAAGTCCTGGTCAAAGGACCGGGCGGCGGTCGCGAAGCCGCGATTCGTTCGCTGCAGGCCGCCGGCCTTGAAATCACTCTTATCAAAGATGTCACGCCCATTCCGCACAACGGTTGCCGTCCGCCGAAGCGGCGCCGGGTTTAGCGGGGGGCTGGAGAGAGCATGTCACGTTATACTGGACCCGTCTGCCGTTTGTGCCGCCGCGAAACGGCCTCGAGCAAGACCGGCGAAAAGATCAAACTCTTCCTTAAAGGCGATCGCTGCCTGAGCAAAAAGTGCGCGGTCGAACGCCGCGGCACGGCGCCGGGGCAAAAGACCCAGGGCAAGCCAAGCCGTCAAAAGGTCTCCGAGTATGGCCGCCAACTGCGAGAGAAGCAGAAGATGCGCCGCTACTATGGCGTTCACGAGACGCAATTCGAGAACTACTTCCGCGAGGCGGCGCGCGTTCCGGGTCAAACCGGGCGTTCGTTCCTGCAGCTGTTGGAACGCCGCTTCGACAACGTCGTGTATCGCCTCAATCTCGCGAACAGCCGCGCGCAAGCCCGTCAGCTCGTGACGCACCGTCACTTCCGCGTCAACGGCAAGATGGTCAACATCCCGTCGTACATCGTGAAAACGGGCGACGTCATTACCATCGCGGACCGCAGTAAAAAATCGCCGGTCTTCGAAGCCAACTTCGAAGTCGCGAAGAACCGCCGCGCGCCCGAGTGGCTCGAATACAACGACGGCGAGCAAACGGCGAAGGTCGTTCAATTGCCTTCACGCGAGCAGATCGATACGCCCGTAGACGAGCAGTTGATCGTGGAGTATTACAGCAGGTAGGACGGCCGCGCGAACCGCGAACCACGAAAATAAAGAAAAAAGCCGCTGCCGGGAGTGCGATCGTCGCGCTCGAGAAATGTGCGACGGATAACTTGGGCAGCAACAAAGGATAATCGAAACTCATCATGACCGTACTGGATATGCCGCAAGGCGCCGCGATCGAAGTTCGCGAGCGTCGCGATAATTTTGCGAAATTTGCGATCGAGCCGCTCGAGCGCGGCTTCGGTATCACGCTTGGCAACGCGCTGCGCCGCATTCTGCTCAGCTCGATCCCCGGCGCCGCCGTAACGTACATGAAGATCGACGGCGTACTGCACGAGTTCTCGACGATTCCGGGAATCGTCGAAGACACGATCTCGCTGATGCTCAACCTCAAGGGTCTTCCGGTGAAACTCAACACCGAAGAACCCAAGGTGTTGACGCTCAACGTCAGCGGTCCCAAAGCGATCACCGCTGCGGACATCACGCAGGATCCCGACGTCGAGATCCTCGACCCGGGCTATCACATCGCGACGCTTTCGGCGAAGAGCGCGAAGCTGCAGATGGAGATCGGCGTCGAAAAGGGACGCGGTTACGTTACCTCGGACCGTCAGCGCAACGTCGAACACATGATCGGCCTCATCCCGCTCGATTCGATCTTCTCGCCGATTCGCAAGGTCAATTTCACGGTTGACGATACGCGCGTCGGCCAGAACGTCGACTTCGACCGTCTGACCATCGAGATCGAGACCAACGGTTCGGTGACGCCGGATGAAGCGCTCTCGACCGCGGCGATCATCATGCAAGAGCAGCTCGATCTGTTCGTCAACTTCACCAATGAAGAGAAGCCGATCCCCGAGGCGCCGGCCAGCGAATGGGACGTTCCGGTCGAAACGCTCAACCTGTCGGTCCGCTCGTTCAACTGCCTCAAACGCGCCGGCATCTCGAAGGTCTCCGAGCTGCTCGACATGACCGAAGACGAGATCATCAAAATGCGCAACTTCGGAAAGAAGTCGCTGGACGAAATCAAGCAAGTTCTGGAAGAGAGAGGACTCTCGCTACGCCAATAGCAGGCTTCGCCGCCGGCGAGTCTGTGGCGTTCGACCCTCGGTCGAGCCGCGAAGAATAGGAATGAAATGCCGCATCAAATAGCTTACAAACGTCTCTCACGTACCGACGGGCATCGCAAGGCGCTCCTGCGCAATCTCGCGACCTCGTTCTTCAAGCATGAGAAGATCGAAACGACCACGACCAAAGCGAAGGAAGTCAGCAAGATCGTCGAGCGCCTGATCACGCAGGCCGCTCGCGGCGACCTTCATTCGCGCCGGCTCGTGGCCGAGTATCTCACGGAACCCGCCGTCGTAAAGAAACTCGTCGAGCAGATCGCCCCGGCGCTCAAGGAGCGCAGCGGCGGCTACACGCGTATCATCAAGACGCGCGTGCGCCCTGGCGACGCGGCGGAGCTCTCGATCCTCGAACTCGTGAAATAGCGCGCGCGTGCGCACGCGGATAGACGCTTCGGGTTGCCGCCCGGGGCGTCTTTTTCGTTGCCGGGGATGTTCGCCGTGCAACTGCGAAGAGTTCGGACAAACGTGATGGAGTACGCGGTTCTATTGCGGCGCCTCATCGGCGGCGCCGATCTCGGCGATTCGGAAGCTTACGAGCTTTTCGGCGAGATCATGGACGGAGCGATCTCGCCCATTCAGGCGGCCGGGCTCTTGACTGCGCTCGCGGCGAAAGGCGAAACGCTCCCCGAGGTGGTGGGTGCGGCGCGTGCGATGCGCGAGCGCAGCCTCCACGTGGAGCACGGTTTGAAACGCGTCGTCGACGTCGTCGGGACGGGCGGCGACGGCGCCAATACGATCAATATCTCGACGATGGCGGCGCTGGTGGTTGCGGCCGCAGGCATTGCGGTCGCCAAGCACGGCAATCGCGCGGCGTCGAGCGCGTGCGGGAGCGCCGACGTGCTCGAAGCGGAGGGCATGAACATCGATCTCTCGCCGGCGGTGGCGGCGGCCGTGCTGCGCGAGACGAATTTTACCTTCATGTTCGCGCCGCGCTACCATCCGGCGATGCGAAACGTCGCGCCGGTTCGGCGCGAGCTCGGCGTGCGGACGATTTTTAACGTGCTCGGGCCGCTGACGAATCCGGCACGCGCCACGCATCAAGTCGTAGGCGTGGCTCGCGAGTCGCAGATGGAACTGGTGGGTGACGTGCTGCGCGGACTCGGGGTCGAGGCCGGCGCGGTCGTTCACGGGGGAGACGGCATCGACGAAATCGGCGGAGATCGACCGACGGCCGTCTACAGCTTTGGCCCGGGCGGCGCCCGCCGCTGGCAGCTCGATCCGCGGGACTACGGCATTCACGCGCCCCTCGAAGCGATTCGCGGCGAGTCGGTCGAACGTTGCCGGCAGGCGTTCGCGCAGATCTTGGGCGGCGAGTCATCCCCGCGAGCCGACGTGGTTGCGCTCAATGCCGCCTTCGCGCTGCAGGTGTGCGGCGCGGCGGAGACCATTGGCGAAGGACTCTCGATCGCGCGCGAGATGCTGACGGGCCGACGCGCGCTCCAACTCTTCGAGCGCGCCAAAGGAGCGAGTCGTGGCTGACATCCTCGAGAAGATCTACGGCGCGAAAGCGCTCGTGAGTGCCCGCTGCGAGGCCGACGAGCCGTATCCCGTCCTGCGCGAACGAGCGATCGCGCGCCGCGCGGATCGTCGCGCGTTCGGCACGGCGCTGCGAACCGCAGCCGGACCGGCGATCGTCGGCGAAATCAAGCGCGCGTCGCCCTCGGCCGGATTGATCGCGCGTAACTTCGATCCCGCGGCGACGGGCCGTCTCTACGAGCGGGCGGGGGTCGACTGCATCAGCGTGCTGACGGAGTCGGATCACTTTCTAGGCGAACTCGCCTACCTCGACATCGTTCGTGCGGTATCGAGCAAGCCGATCTTGCGCAAAGATTTCTTGAGTACGCCCTACGAAGTTGTCCAGTCGGCCGCATACGGCGCCGACGCGATTTTGCTGATCGTCGCGGGCTTGACCGACGGGCAGCTGCGCGAGAATATCGCCGAAGCCTCCCTCTACGATCTCGACGTATTGGTCGAAGTGCACGACGCCGCCGAACTCGAGCGGGCGGCGTCGCTCGGCGCGCGGCTGGTCGGCATCAATAACCGCAATCTGCGTACCTTCGAGACGGATCTTGCGGTGAGCGACTATTTGCTTCCCCTCGCGCCGCCCGAGGCGATCGTGATCAGCGAGAGCGGGATGCGCGGCCCGGAGGACATCGCGCGGCTTTACGCGGCCGGCGCGCGCGGTTTTCTCGTCGGCGAGACGCTCATGCGTGCCGACGATCCGGTGGCCGCCATTCGCGCACTGAAGTCGGCGCTCGCCGCGCCCGCAGGGGCCTGAGCGCTTGCGTACCCGCATCAAGTTCTGCGGCTGCACGAATTGGCACGACGCCATGCTCGCAGTGGAGACGGGCGCCGATGCGATCGGCATGATCTTCGCGCCATCGACGCGGCGCATCACCGAGAGCGACGCGAAGTATATCGCGGAGAAGCTGCCGCCGTTCATCACGCCCGTTGGGGTGTTCGTCAATCCGACCCGCGAAGAGATCGATCGCGCGCGCGATATTTTCCCCGATCTCGTCGTACAACTGAGCGGCGACGAGCCGGCGAGTTTCGTTTCCTCGCTCGACGGCAAGATCATCAAGGCCGTTCACGTTGCGGAAAACGCGACGACCGAGTCGCTCGAACGCGCGTGCAACGATCACCCGCGCGCCATCATTCTTTTCGATACGAAAGACCCCGTGCGTGCAGGCGGAACCGGCACGGCGTTTCCGTGGAGGGTGGTCGCGCCGATTGCCCGCTCGCGCCAGGTGATCGTGGCCGGCGGCCTCAATCCGGAGAACGTTTCGCAGTGCGTGCGCACCGTTCGCGCCTTCGGCGTCGACGTGCGCAGCGGCGTCGAGACCGAAGGGCGCAAAGATGCAATGAAGATGCGTGCCTTCGTGCAAGCCGTTAAGGAGACCGATGCGGCCTGACGCTCGCGGGTACTTCGGCGATTTCGGCGGCCGTTTCGTTCCGGAGGTTTTAATCGCGGCGCTCGGGGAACTCGAAATTGCGATGGAGGCGGCGTTTGCCGATCCCGCATTCTGGCTCGAGTACGAAACGATCCTGCAGCACTTCGTCGGCCGCCCGTCACCCGTTTACCGCGCGGATCGATACGCCGCCGGCATCTCATCGGTGCCGTTCGCGCTCAAGCGCGAAGATCTCAATCATACGGGCGCGCACAAAATCAACAACACCGTCGGTCAGGCGCTGCTCGCGCGGCGAATGGGGAAGCGGCGCATCATCGCGGAAACCGGAGCGGGCCAGCACGGCGTGGCGACGGCGACCGTCGGGGCGAAGTTCGGCATCCCGGTCGACGTGTACATGGGTGCGCTCGACGTCGAGCGTCAGGCGCTCAACGTCTATATCATGAACCTGCTCGGCGCGAACGTCCACGCGGTCTCGGGCGGCACGCGAACGCTCAAAGATGCGACCAACGAGGCGTTTCGACAGTGGGCCGCGCGCGTCGAGGATACCTTTTATGTGATCGGAAGCGTCGTCGGAGCGCATCCGTACCCCTACATGGTGCGCGAATTTCAAAAGATCATCGGGATCGAGGCGCGCCGCCAATGTCTCGAACAATTCGGCCGGTTGCCGACCGACGTCGTTGCCTGCGTCGGCGGCGGAAGCAACGCAATCGGAATCTTCGCGGGCTTCATCGACGACGCAGCGGTGCGCCTGTGGGGCGTCGAGGCCGCCGGCGAAGGCCTCGAGTCGGGGCGCACGGCCGCCGCGCTGGGAGCGGGCAGCGTCGGCGTCTTACACGGGTCGCGTTCGTACCTCTTGCAGACCGAGCGAGGCCAAGTGCAGGATACGCACTCGATTAGTGCCGGGCTCGATTATCCGGGCGTCGGTCCCGAACACGCGTTTCTCAAACAGAGCGGTCGAGCGACGTACGTGCCCGTGACCGACGACGAGGCGCTCGACGCGTTTTTTGCGTTCGCTCGCGCCGAGGGGATCGTTCCCGCGCTCGAGAGCGCGCACGCCATCGCGTTCGCGCGCACGCTCGCGCGGGAACGATCGAAGGACGATTTGATTCTCGTCAATTTGAGCGGACGCGGCGACAAAGACATCAACCAAGTTCGCGAGCTGCGGCGCTGATGCTCGCGCCGGTTTTCGCGCGCGCGCGCGGCGAATATCGCAGCGCGTTCGTGCCGTACGTGATGGCGGGCGATCCCGACGTCGCAACGACCAGGCGTATTCTAACCGTTCTCAGGGAGGCCGGCGCCGACGCGATCGAACTGGGCATTCCCTACGGCGACCCGCTCGCCGACGGGCCGACGATCGCCGCCGCCGGAGTGCGCGCCCTGCGCAACGGGATTGCAATCGAACACGTGTTGGATCTTGCGCGGGAGGTGCGCGACGGCGCGGGGCCGCCGATCGTGCTCTTCACCTATTTCAATCCGGTCTATCGCTACGGAATCGAACGGTTCGCGCGCGACGCATCGGCGGCCGGCGTTGCCGGCTGCATCGTACCGGACGTCGCGCTTGAGGAGACCGCCGAACTCCAAGCGGCGCTGACGGCGCACGGCGTGGAGATGCCGCTGCTGATCGCGCCGTCGACGCCGCTCGAACGTGCGTCGAGGATCGCTGAGCGATCGGGCGGATTCGCGTACGTCGTTTCACGTTTGGGCGTGACGGGCGCTGCGAGGGTGCCCGACTTTTCGCCGCTGCGCGCGCACCTGGCCGCGTTGCGGACCGTCACGCGCAAGCCGCTCGCCGTCGGGTTCGGCGTGAGCCTACCCGAACACGTGCGCGAAATCGCGCCGGTGGCGGACGGTATTATCGTGGGAAGCGCGCTGATCGAGGCCTACGGCGACTCGCGGGAACAAGCGGCAGCCGACCGCGTGCGAACGTTCGTCGTTCCGTTGATCGCCGCCGCCGGATACGAACGCCCCGCGAACCTTTAGACGACCGCCGCGGTGCTCCCGAGACCGAACCGTTTGTCGGCGTCGTCGGCGATATACGCACCGATCGCCAGCGACGAGGTCGCGGCGGGCGACGGGGCGTTGCGAACGTGCACGACGCCGTCGGATCCCTCGAAGACGAAATCGTCGACCATCGAACCGTCGGAATTCATCGCTTGCGCGCGAACGCCGGACGGTCCGGGCAACGTGTCCTCAACCTTAAGCTCCGGAATGTAGCGCTGCAGCGCTTTGACGTACGCGCCGCGCACGACGTCGCGATACATCTCGCCCATGCCGACGGCCATGTAC
>DATBTN010000079.1 GCA_036559195.1 Candidatus Baltobacteraceae bacterium | reverse complement strand
ACCGCGACAACGCCGCCGCGTTTGCCGTGGCCGGCGAGATCGGCAACGAATACTGCCTGCGCGTCACCGGCACGATCCGCCCGCGGGTGTCGGTCAACGACAAGCTGAAAACCGGCACGGTCGAACTGGTGGCCGACGCGGTGGAGGTGCTCAACGCGGCGAAGGACCTGCCCTTCGCGATGCACGAGAACCCCAACGAAGACCTGCGGATGACCTACCGCTACCTCGACCTGCGCCGGCCGGAGATGCAGGCGATGATGCGCAAGCGCATCAAGCTGGTGCAGGCGCTGCGGCGCTACCTGGATGCGCGCGGCTTCCAGGACATCGAGACGCCGATCCTGACGAAGCCGACGCCCGAGGGTGCGCGCGATTACCTCGTGCCAAGCCGCGTGCACGCGGGCGAGTTCTACGCACTGCCCCAGTCGCCGCAGATCTACAAGCAGCTCCTCATGGTGAGCGGCTTCGATCGCTACTTCCAGATTGCCCGCTGCTTCCGCGACGAGGACCTGCGCGCCGATCGCCAGCCGGAGTTTACGCAGATCGACGTCGAGATGTCGTTCGCCACCCAGGAAGACGTACTCGAACTCATGGAGTCGGCGATGCGTTACGTGTGGAAGCGCGTGCTCGATGTCGACTTGCCGCCGTTTCCACGCCTCACGCACGCGCGGGCGCTCGCCGCTTACGGCAGCGACAAGCCCGACCTGCGCTTCGGCCTGGAACTTGCCGACGTGGGCGACCTCTTCGCGCAAACCGAGTTCGTCGTCTTCAAATCGGTGCTCGAAACCGGCGGCGCGATCGTCGCGCTGCGTTATCCCGGCGGCGCCGCGCTCTCGCGCCGCGATTTCGACGCACTAACGGAGCTTGCGAAAACGGCCGGCGCCAAAGGAATGGTCTGGATCGCGTACGGTACCGACGGCATCAAGAGTTCGGCCGCGAAATTTCTGAACGACGAACTCGTCGAGAAAATCGCGGCGTCGGCGGCGGCCGAACGCGGCGATGCGATATTACTCTTTGCCGATGCGCGCGATCTCACGCTCGACGTAGCGGGCCGCATGCGAAACGAAGTCGGCGAGCGTTGCGGGTTGCGCGACCCCAATCGCTACGCCTTTGCGTGGGTTACCGATTTTCCGCTCTTCGAGATGGACGAGGAGACCGGATCGCCGGCGCCCGCCCATCATCCGTTCACCGCGCCGGGCGAGGGCGAGTGGGAGCTGCTCGAGAGCGAGCCGATGAAGATGCGCGCGCAGCACTACGACATGGTGCTCAACGGATTCGAACTGGGCAGCGGCTCGATCCGCATTCACAAGCCGGAGTTTCAGCGCAAGATCTTCGCGATGCTGGGATTGAGCGACGAAGCGGTCGAGGATCGATTCGGCTTCTTCGTGCGGGCGCTCGATTACGGCGCGCCGCCCCACGGCGGGATGGCGCTGGGCATCGATCGGATCGTCATGCTGGCCGTCGGCGAAACCAACATTCGCGACGTGATCGCGTTCCCGAAGAATCAGCTCGCACGCGACGTTATGATGGACGCGCCCACGCCGGTTCCGGAACGCCTGTTGCGCGATCTCGCGCTGCGGAGCACCGCCCCGCCTCGCGATTTGGCTGCAGCGGCCGATACTAAGGAGTGATGGATCGTCTGCCGCTGGGCCGCCTGGGGCTGACCGCGCTCGTAATCGGCGCGGCGTTTTTCGCACTTCCCGCCGCGCGCACCACGGCCGCCGCTTCGGCGTCGTGTAAAGATTTGGATTACCGCGGCCAGGGCGGCGTCGAGTACCGCATCCTCTTCGCGCGCAACGCCGCGGTGCAGCAGTACCTGCTCGTCTCGAGCTCGCACAACCCGGAGCTCGACAACGACGTTCGCGTGAAACTGGAACGTCGCTACGGCCAAGAAGCCGTGAACGCGCCGCCGCTAAAGATCACGAGCTTTCGCAAAGGCGAAGGCGCGATGATGGTGCCGGACAAAGCGATCGATTCCTGCGGCCGCATCACCCACTTCCACTAGGGATCGGCCGTGACGAGCTCCAGGCAGCACGTTTCGGAATGAGCTGACGTTCTTCTTGTCATCCTGAGCTTGTCGAAGGACGAGCTTGTCGAAGGACGAGCTTGTCGAAGGACGCGGCCCGTTCCCACTCGGCTTCAACCCGCATCTCGAACTCCCCCGGGCCGAAAGAACTCGTAGGTGCCGGTCGCGAGGAGCCCGAGCAACACGCCGAGCGCGACGATGCCGAGCGAGATCGCGAGTTGCATGCGGCGCGATTGCCAGTGCAGCACCGTTGCCTGCGCGAACTCCACGCCGTACCTCGACAGATACCGCGAACAAACGCCGGAGGGCGGATCGGCGTGCCACGCCTGCGCGAGGCCGCCTTCAAACGTCGTCGTGGAGAATGCGCCCCCGCAGGCGCTCACGCGCAGTTCGTGTGCGGGTTCGTAGCCGCGACGCACGTACGGGGCGACATCGAATGGCCGAATCATGCCGAGTTCGAGCGACCGCGCGGCGATTCCATCGCGCCGCGGCGCGTCGCTCGCTACGCAGACCGCGGTAAAGGGCTCGCCGCGAAGCGAAAAGGCGAAACGATAGTATCCCGATTGGATCGGTGCGCCGATAGCGGCGCCACTCGCGTCGCTGCACGCGGTAACGCCCGCGAGAATGACCTGCCCCCGCAGCGGCACGGAAACGCTGCCCGCGAACTGCAGTTGCACGCGCGTACCCGCATCGATCGCGCTTAGCGTCGGCAGGTGAAGCGGCGCCGTGCTGAAGACGCCGGCGAAGATCGCCGCCCGCGAACCTCCGGCGGCGGAGAAATACAGCGCGAGCGCGGCCAAGCACGCGAGGCCGGCGAGAGCGATGCCGATCGACTGGAGCGCGTAGCCTTTACGCATCCAGAAGCTCGCGCGCGCGGGTGAAGACGGCATCGAACATCGGCACCGTCAGGACGCCCGTATTCGTGTTCTGGCGGCTCGGATGATACGACGCGATCGCGGTGACGACGCGCTCGCCGTTTCGCGCCTCGATCTCGACGCCATGCCCGAATGGCCGTTTCTCGAAAATAAACGCACGCTCCGCAAGCATTTTAAGGACCGCGTTCGTACCGATCGCGCCCAGGCCGACGATGACCCGCAGCCGCGCGAGCGCGTCGAACTCCTCGAGCAGATACGGAAAACAGTTGCGTAACTCTTGCGGCGTCGGCTTATTTGCCGGCGGAGCGCACCTCGCGGCCGCCGTGATGATGCAGTCGCGCAGTTCGAGGCCGTCGTCGCGACCGATCGAGACGGGACGGCTCGCGAACCCGGCGCGGTAAAGCGCGGGATAGAGAAAGTCACCCGAAGCGTCGCCGGTGAACGCGCGGCCCGTCCGGTTGCTGCCGTGCGCGCCTGGCGCGAGCCCCACGAGCATCAGCCGAGCCTGCGGATCGCCGAAGGCCGGGACCGGCTTTCCCCAATACGGCAGGTCGCGATGCGCGCGCTTCTTTTCGAGCGCCACCCGCGCGCAATAGGCGCGCAGTTCGGGGCAGCGCGTGCACCCCACGACCGTTTGTGAGATCGATGCGATCGAAGCAGCCTTGCTCATGCGTCCTTTATTCAAGCAACTGATCGCGGACGAAGTCAACGAACATCGATACCGCTGGTCCGTGCGAGACTTTGCGGCGAACCAGCGAGATCGTGCGCACGAGCTTCGGGCGCAGCGAGAGCATCGCGATCTTCGGCCCGGCCGGGCGCGCGATGGAGCGAGGGAAGAGCGTGACGCCCAATCCTTCGGCCACGAGCGCCCGCACCGTGATCGAGTCGGAACTCTCGAACGCGACCCGCGGGTCGAAGCCGGCTTCACGGGTGAGGCGATGCAGCGTCCGCGTGAGCGCCGAGCCCGGCCGAAAGACGATGAACGGCTCGGCACGCAGTTCCGCGATTTCGACGCGCTTGCGCTCGGCTAGCGGGTGGTTCGTCGCGACCGCGATGGCCAGTTCGTCGGTGTAGAGTTTTTCGAAACGCATATCGCGCAGCGCGCCGGCGCCGGTCTCACCCATGTCGCCGATGGCCAAATCCATCGTCGCGTCGCGCAGGCCGGCGATCATTTCGGGTGCCAGACTCTCGCGCAGCGCGACCTCGACCCCCGGATAGCGCGCGTGAAAGCGGCCGAGAATTTTCGGCAGCGTATACTCTGCGAGCGATTGATTCGTTCCCAGCACGACTCGCCCGCGCAGGCCGCCGGCGTAGGCGCTCATTTCTTGCGCGGCCGTTTCCACTTCGGCGACGATGCGCGAAGCCCGCGTCAGAAACGCGCTGCCCGCGGGCGTCAGGCTCACCCGCCGGTTGGTGCGCTCGAGGAGGCGCACGCCGAGCTCCCGCTCGAGCGAGGCGATCGCCTGCGAGAGCGCGGGCTGGGCGATCCCGAGCTCTTCGGCCGCGCGCGTGAAGTGCGCGTGGCGCGCGGCCGCCGCGAAGTACCGAAGCTGGCGCAACTCCATGATACGTACAGCTTATCATTCTAAGTCAAATAATCTATTGGACGTATCGTCACCGTTCGTGCGACACTACGGAATATGGCAGCCATCTCTTTGCCGCTGGACCGCCGCGGCGTCTCGACGCTGAGCGTCGCCCACGTTCTAAACGATCTCAATCAGAGCGCCCTGCCGGCGTTGCTCCCGTTTCTTGTCGCCAAGGAGCACGTGTCGCTGGCCGCGGCCGCCGCGCTGATCCTGGCGATGAATCTCAGCTCGTCGGTCGTACAGCCGCTCTTCGGCTACATTTCCGACAAACGATCGCTCGCATGGGTCATTCCGGTCGCCGTCCTGGTGGCATCGTGCGGAACGGCGGCGATCGGGTTGCTCCATTCATACGCGGCGATGTTCGGTGCCGCGACGATCGCCGGTATCGGCATCGCGGCGTTTCATCCCGAGGGGTCGCGCTACGCGAGCTATTGCTCGCGCGGACAGCGTGCGACCGGCATGGGCTGGTTTTCGCTGGGCGGTTACGGCGGCTTCGCGCTCGGGCCGATTCTGGTCACGCCGACCGTCCTGGCCTTCGGCATGCGCGGCACCGCGCTGCTCGTCGTGCCGGGGATCGTCGCGGCGATCCTCATGTGGAACGAGCTTGGCCGTTTCAAGCACTTTCGCAAACGCGCGTTTGCGAGCATCAAATCGTCGCCGTATCTGCGAGACGATTGGGCGGCCTTCGGCTGGCTGACCGCGGTCGTCAGTCTTCGATCCACGGCGTTCTTCGGGTTGGTAACCTTCTTACCGCTCTTCGTTATCAACGTGCTGCACGCGGGGGCGACCGCCGGAAACGCGGCGCTCAGCCTCATGCTGGTTGCCGGTGCGCTGGGTACGGTCAGCGGCGGACGTCTGGCCGATTTTTACGAACGCCGGACCATCGTAAGCGTTTCGATCGCCGCGATCGCGCTCTTCACCGCTGCGGTCGCGCTTGCCGGCGCACTGCACGCGCCGGCGTTCGTGCTGCTCGCATCGATCGTCGCGCTCGGCTTTGGAATGGCGCTCTCCGCAAGCGTCCTCGTCGTGCTCGGCCAAGAGTATCTGCCCAACCGCATCGGCGTAGCGTCGGGCGTTACGCTCGGGCTTGCGGTGAGTGTGGGCGGGATCGGGGCGCCGATCTTTGGGCTCATCGGAGATCGCTTCGGATTGATCGACGTCTTCGTAACGATCGCCGCCATCGCGCTGCTCTCGTTTCTCGGAACGTTTCTGATGCGGCGGTCGCGCCCGTTCGGCCTCGCGACCTTTGCCGAGGCGAAGGAGGCTGTAAGCTAATCGCGGCCCGAAGAGATCGGGCATGCAACCACAATACGACGCGATCATCGTTGGAGGCGGCCACAACGGGCTCGTAACCGCATGTTACCTGGCCCGCGCAAAGTGGAAGGTGCTCGTGTTGGAGCGTCGTTACGTCGTTGGCGGCGCGTGCGTGACGGAGGAGACGTTCCCGGGGTTTAAGGTATCGACCGCGGCGTACGTCAATAGTCTCTTTCGCCCCGAGATTATCCGCGATCTGCATCTGGGTTCGTACGGCTTCGAAGCGGTGGAACGCAATCCGGCATCGTTCTCGCCGTTTCTCGACGGCCGATATTTGATGCTCGGCGCCGACAAAGCGACCGACGTTGCCGAGATTGCAAAGTTCAGTCGAAAAGATGCAGCGAATTATCCGAAGTACGAGGCGATGCTCGAACGGGTCGCATCGGTCGTCGAGCCCACGCTCACGAAGGTTCCACCCAACGTCTTGCGCCCCAAGGTTCGCGATCTCGTCGAGATGGGCAAGATGGGCCGCGCGCTGCAAAAATTGGGACCCGCGATGGGCGAGGCGATCGAAGTCCTCACCGGCGCCGCGCGGCCGATTCTCGATCGCTGGTTCGAATCCGAGGAACTCAAAGGGACGCTCGCAACCGACGCGATCATCGGCGCGTTTATGGCGCCCTCGATGCCGGGCACGGCCTACGTACTCTTCCATCACGTGATGGGCGAAACCAACGGCAAGCGCGGCGTTTGGAGTTACGTGCGCGGCGGCATGGGCGGCCTCACGCAAGCACTCGCGCGCGCCGCAACGGATCTGGGCGTCGAGATTCGCACGGAAGCCGAAGTCGCGAAGATTCTTACGAAGAAGGGGCGCGTGACCGGCGTCGCACTCGCCAACGGCGACGAATTCCACGCAAAACACGTCGCCAGCAATCTCGATTGCAACCTGACCTTTACGAAGTTGCTGGATCCGCAGACGCTGCCGCCGGAGTTCGTTGCCGCCGTCGAGCGCATCGATTACAGCAGTGCGTCGATGAAGATCAACGTCGCGCTCGAAACGCTGCCGAACTTCACCGCGTGTCCGGGGACGCAAGCGGGTCCGCAACACCGCGGAACCGTGCATCTGTGCCCCGATCAGGACTTCATCGAGCGCGCCTACGACGACGCAAAATACGGATATCCCTCGAAAGAGCCGGTGGTCGAATGTACGATTCCGTCGGCGGTCGATCCGACGGTCGCGCCGGACGGCAAACAGCTGATGTCGATGTTCGTGCAATACGCACCCTACACGCGCAAAGACGGACCGTGGGACGAAGCGAAAAAGAACGACTTCGCCGACCGCTGCTTCGATATCGTCGAACGCTACGCGCCCGGCTTCAAGAGCTCGGTGATCGATCGGCAAACGCTCAGCCCGGTCGATATCGAGAGCACGTTCAACCTTACGGGCGGCAACATTTTTCAAGGCTCGATGCCCGTGCACGATCTCTTCATGTTTCGCCCCGTGCCGGGCTTTGCCGATTACCGAACGCCCGTCAAGGGTCTCTACCTGTGCGGTGCGGCCACCCATCCCGGCGGCGGCGTAATGGGCGCCTGCGGCTGGAACGCGGCGCGCGAGATGCTCAAGGGATGAAACTAGTGCAATCCGGGGAAATCGAGGCGCGCGAGCGCAGCGTAGGCGACGATTCCGACGGCGGTTGAAAGATTGAGGCTGCGTACGGATTGCTCGCGCATCGGGATGCGTAAGCAATGCGCGGGGTCGGCGGCGAGCAGCGGCTCCGGGAGACCCTTCGTTTCCTTGCCGAAGACGAGTACGTCACCGCGCTCGAAGAGCGCTCGCGCGTAGGAGGTTTCGGCGCGCTTCGAGAGATACCAGCGCCGTCGCGATGTCGTTGCATCCAAGAATGCGTCGAGTGAGGGGTGCACGACGACGTTGAGATGTTTCCAATAATCCAGGCCGGCGCGCTTGAGTTCGCGATCGTCGATGCGAAAGCCGAGCGGCTCGACCAAATGCAGGGCGCAGCCCGTCGCCGCGCAGAGCCGCGCCACATTGCCGGTATTGGGTGGAATCTCCGGCTCGACGAGCGCGATGTGCAGCGGCGCATCCGCGACGCGTTCCATCGACGTGAGCCGATCGTCGGGCTGCATCAGCGATCGACGAGCGCGACGAAATCCAAGCCGAGCGGGGCGACCGCATAGGCGACGCCGTTGTTGCGTTGCCACACGCGCTCGAGCGCGGCGCGCGGATAGACGGCACGCAGATTCGGATGTGCCGGATCGTTGACCGCGCAATCGCCGTTGGCGGTGAAACCGCAGAGCACGACCAGATGTCCGTCGGATTGCTCGAGTGGTGCGCCGGGCAGTTCGCCGTCGCTCCAGCTATAGGAGATCGCAATCGGTATGCCGGCCTCGATGAATCGCTGCGCTTGATCGAGATTCTGCAGATACACCACCGCGGCGCGCAAACCGAGGCTGCCGCTAAAGGCCACGTTGAAGGCCCAGTTGCCCGTTCCGTTGTACGCGCGATCGAAAACGGCGCGCGCCGTCGCGGACACGTCGTAATCCAACCCGAAGTAGGCGTTGAGCATCGAAAGGCTGGTCGGACTGCACCAGCCGCGCTCGCCGTCGACGACGTATTGCGAGCGGGCGGGAACGTCGAGGATCCGCGCTTGGCCGGCGTACGGCAACGAGGCGCGCGCGTGCGTGGGCGTCGCGAAGGCGAGTGCGTTGAAGCGTACGCCGTCGGCGCGCACCTCGACCCCGTCGAAGGGCTGCGAACTGCGAATCACGTCGATTTCGACGGTGAGATCGCCGTGGACGGGGCTGTGCGATTGGCGACCGTCGGCGGTCCATTCGACGTACGGCAGCCACGGGGTTGCCGGAACGCCGGCGCGGAGCAATCGAATCTCGATCGCGCCGCGTTCGGCGAAGGTGTTCCAGCTCAGTACGCCTTCGCGTGACGGTTCGAACGCGAGGGCGGCGCCAGACTCGATGTCGGAACGAAGCGCGAGCGGAATGTTAGATCTCCCACTGCCAGGCGTTCCAGGTGTCCTGAATAAACGCGGCTGGTTTGTAACCTTTGAAGTCGCTGTTCATGGCCGTGTACGAGTTCTCCCAATAGAGAACGACGTTGGGCACGAGCACGTGCATGCGCTCCTCTTCTTTTTGGTAGAGTGCTTTGCGCGCCGCGCGGTCGAACGTGCGTTTCGCGGCCTCGGAGTACTTGTCGACCAGCGGATCGTCGAGCCAACTCGTATTCGCGCCGTGGGGCGGAATGAACGCACTGCCCCAGAGCCCGGCATTGTCGGGATCCGCGCCGTTGGTCTCGATCGACCACTCGAGATCGTACTTCCCGCTGTAGATCGGGCCGTTCTGTGCGAAGAGCAGGCTGACCGGATAGTTGCGTACCGTGAGATTGATACCGAGCGGTTTGAGCTGATTCTGAATCGCGACCTCGGCCTCGGCGTTTTCCTGATTGGTGTTGTTGGTCGAGATCGTTAGGTCCATCGCGAGCGGGCCCTTGTGGAGCACGCCGTCGCCGCCCATCGTCCAGCCGGCTTGCGTGAGGAGCTTTTTGGCGCCGTCAATATCGTGCTTGTAGCGCGGAATCGTCGGCGCCGCCCACGACTTCGGGAACACGTCGGTCACGCCTAGTTGATTGTAGCCATGATAGATCGTATCGTTGATGCGCTTCCAGTCGATGGCTTCGGCGAGTGCGAGCCGAACGCGCACGTCGCGCAACTGCGGCTTGCTCATGTTGATACCCATATGGCGCCAATTTCCAACCAGCGTCTTATTGATCGTAATTCCGTGAATCTGCGAGAGTGCGGCGATGTGATTTTCGTCAACCGAGGGATAGACGTCGATTTCGTGCGTCTGCAGTTGCTCGAAAAGCGTGTTGACGTCGGGGATCACCTTCCAGAGAATCTCTTTGAGCTTCGGCGCGCCGCGATAGTAGCGCGGGTTCGGAACGAAGACCAGTTGGCTGCCGTGATCCCATTGCTTGAGCAGAAACGGGCCGCTCGAAATCGGATGGCTATTGAACGGAGCGTTGTTGATGTTCGGCAGGCCGGCGAGCAGATGGGCCGGCAACGGCGGATAGGCGGAACCGCCGAATGCGAAGATCCCGAGCACCGCCGCATCCGGCTTCTTAAGCCGGATGACGATCGTGTAGTTGTCGGGCGCGGCTGCCGTCGCAATGTTGTCCCAGCCGAGCAGCAGCTTCGTGTTGTTCGCCGGATTCATAACCGCGTGATACGTGAACATCCAATCGCGTGCGTCGAGCGGCGCGCCGTCGGACCAGACGACGCCCTTGCGCATGTGAAACGTGATGGTCTTGCCGTCTTTACTGATGCCGCCATTCTCGTACGACGGTACCGCGGTTGCGAGATCGGGGATATAGTTGCCCGTTTCGTCGGTTCGCAGCAGCGACGAAAAAATCAGGCCGTCGACTTGATCGGTCGCGTCGGTATGCGCGAACATCGGGTTGAGGCTGTCGGGTTCGTCCTGGCGCCCATAGCGCAGGACGCCAGGGATGGTAAAAGCGTTGTGACCGGCCGCGGTGCCGGTTCCTCCGCTGCCGCCGCCGCTCTTCGCGCAGGCGGTAAAACTCATTGCGAGCAGCAGAGCGAACAGAAGACGAGCGAGTTTCATGCGTGGACCTCGGCCGCGAGCGGCGGGCGTTTGTGAAGCTTGGGGACGATCGCGTCGTAGAGAGCGTGCGGACCGAAACGCACGACGTCGTCGACCGGCAGGCCGGTCTCGGCGCGCGCGCGTTCGATTTCGGCGCGTGCGCGCTCGTCGGAGAGCCCGTACGTGTTGAGCGCGAGTCCGGCGACGTTTGCGGGCTTCACCGTCGCCAAAATGCGCTCGTAGATATCGATCAGGGCCGCGTAGCGCAGAATCGGGGTTCCGTACGTTTCGATCGCCGTACGTTTCACGTCGCAGACGAGGACCAGAGCGTCGGGCGCGGCGCCGAACATCAGCGCCAGCGTGACGGGCGCGTAAGCGGGGTGATTGATGCCTCCCTGACCTTCAACGAAGATCGCGTCGGGCTCGCGCGCCGCGGCCTGCAGCACGAGTTGTTCGGCCGCGCCGGCGGCGAAATCCGAGATAACGCGATCGACGGAGATTCCCCAGCCGGCGATCATGATTCCGGTTTGTCCCGTCGGTACGAACTCCGCGCGTTTGCCGCGATCGCCGGCGGCGCGAGCGAGTTCGAGCATCACCGTCATCTTGCCGACCGCACAATCGCTGCCGACCGCGAGCAGGACGGGCGGCGCTATGTCGTACGCCGCGCCGCTGAAGAGCGGAACCTCGGGCGGTTCGCGCACGTCCCAAATCGCGGCGCCGCTCGCGCGCGCGGCCGCCGCAAACTCCGGATCGTTACCGAGCATGTCGTGTAATCCGCTGACGACTTCGAGCCCTGCGCGCAGGGCCGTCAGAACTTCATCGCGCCAGCTTTGCGGAAGGGCGCCGCCCTTTGGAGCGGTGCCGATCAGCAGCGCGGTGGGAGCGAACGCCAACCCATCGGAGACGCTTGCGACGATCGGTGCCTCACTGGGCAGGTGCGGGAGAACGTCGCGCACGCGTTTGCCCGCGTGCATCGGATCGACGACGGCAACCGTTCGATCCGAACCGTACCGAATGACGCCGTGCGCGGTCTTGGCGTTATCGGCAAACTGCCCCGGAGCGAGAATAAGATAGCGCCTCATGCAACGCTGGCGGTTTGCGCGACGCCCAACCCCGGACCGTCCGGCAAGACGATCTTTCCACGATCGTACGTGATGCCGCTGAAGGGATCGCTCTTGGTGAGAAATGGGCCGTCGATGTCGGCCCAATCGACCAGCGGCGAAATCTGCGCGGCGGCACTTGCGGAGATCTGACTCTCGACCATGCAGCCGAGCATGATTTTCATGCCGAGCGCGCGCGCCGTATGAATCATCGCAATCGCGCCGCGGATTCCGCCGGTCTTCGCGAGCTTGACGTTCACGCCGTCGACGCAGCCGATGAGTTTGGGCAGATCGCGCGCGTCAAGCGAATCTTCGTCGGTGACGATCGGAATCGAGCTGCGCTCTTTAATATAGCGAAGCTGCTCGGGATGGCCGGCCTTGATCGGTTGCTCGCAAAACTCGATGTCGTAGCGCTCGAGTTCTTTGAGCACCGCGACGGCTTGTTCGGCATCCCACCCTTCGTTGGCGTCGATGCGGATCGTTCCGGTATACTTGGAACGAATCAGCGCGATCGTCTCGACCTCCTCGCGAACGTTCCCCAGGCCGAGTTTGACCTTCATCACCGGATGATCGCCGATCTCGGCGACTTTCTGGAGCGTGAGATCCGGATCGCCGATCCCGATCGTAAACGATGTGAGCGGCGTTTTGGCCGGGTCGAGGCCTAGCAACGCGTATAGCGGTTTGCCGCAGTCCTTGCCGATCAGATCGTGCAGCGCCAGATCCAGCCCGCAGCGCGCGGCGGGTGGGATCGCACTCGCGAGCAATTCGTCGAGCAGGTAGGGATTCGAACCGCGAACCGGATGCTGCGCGAAGTAGGTCATCACGCTCTCGACCGATTCGCCGTAGCGAGGAATCGGAACCGATTCGCCCAGTCCCTCGCGATCTTGCCAATTCAGGTGAAAGACGGCGGTGCGCGCAACCTCCTCGACGCCGCGCGCGATTTTGAAGGGGTGGACGAGCGGAAGTTCGAGCTTCTCGATGGAGAGCGTGAGATCTGTCATAGCAGTCGCATTCAACCCCGCAAACGCGCTTCCTCGAA
>DATBTN010000078.1 GCA_036559195.1 Candidatus Baltobacteraceae bacterium | reverse complement strand
CGGCCGTCGGTCGTGCGAATGGTCAATTCCGTCATACTCGCTCCCCCATCGTAGAGCGAATTATGCCCGGGAGGCGATCGTCCGAAACGATCGGCCGGATAGACGAAAGCCGTCCTCGTTGCGAAGGGCGGCTTTTATGCGATGCCGGCGATAGAGCTTTTTGGATTCCATCGCGCCGGCTGGGCGCAGGTTCGTCGGTGGGCCGAGCGGCGGCACGATGCCGCGCAGGCGCTTCTTTCGTTTCATTTCTACCTCCACAGATACTATACACGACGGGCCGCCGAGAGGTTACCGCGAAGAAGCGCGCATGGAGTCGATCGATCGTGACCTGCAGGTGCTGGCCGACCGTAAACTCGCGTGGGCGCGGCTCCCGGTCGGAACGAAGATCGAGTACTTGCTCGCCGTGCGGCGAGCCGCCGGCGAGTACGCTCGCGACTGGGCCGACGCGGCCTGCGCGGCGAAGGGGCTGGCCCCCGGATCGCCGCTGCGCGGTGAGGAATGGATCGCGGGCCCCTGGGCCGTACTCTACGCGCTCAATCGGTACGTGCGCACCTTGCGGACCATCGTCGCGCGTGGAGCGCCCGAACTGGCTCCGGGCGCCGTACGCACCCGGCCGGACGGCCGCGTCGTCGCCCGAGTCTACCCGCGAACGGCATACGATCGCTTGCTCTTGCTCGGCACGCAGGCCGAAGTCTGGATGCAGGACGGCGTGAGCGAAGAGACCCTGGCCTCGACCATGGGCCGCTTCTATCGCGAGGCCGAACCCGCCGGGCGCGTTGCGCTCGTTCTTGGCGCCGGCAACATCTCGAGCATCGCCGCGCTCGACGTTCTCTACAAGTTCGTCGCCGGCGGCAGCGTCTGCATGCTCAAGATGAATCCCGTCAACGAGTATCTGCAGCCTATTTTCGAACGCGTCTTCGAGCCGTTCGTGGCCGGCGGCTTTTTGCGCTTCGCCCGAGGCGGCGCCGACGTCGGGCGGTATCTCTGCGCGCACGAACTCGTCGACGAGATTCACGTTACCGGCAGCGAGAGCACGCACGACGCGATCGTTGCGGAACTGGCGCATCCCAAACCGATCACGAGCGAGCTTGGCAACGTCAGCCCGACGATCGTGCTGCCCGGCACGTGGAGCGACGCCGACGTTCGTTTCCAAGCCGAAAGCATCGCGACGCAAAAAATGCACAATGCGGGCTACAATTGCATCGCCGCGCAAGTGCTGGTTCTGCCGCGCGATTGGAACGGCACCCCCCGCTTACTCAAAGCGTTGGCGGAGGTGTTCCGCCGCACCGCGCCGCGGGAACCGTACTATCCGGGAACGCGCGGACGTTACGACGCATTGGTCTGGCCGCATCGCGACGCCGCGTTTTTCGAAGCGGATTCAACCGCGGACGACGCAGCCTTCACCACCGAAGCTTTTTGCAACGTCCTCGCGTACGTCGAATTGCCGGGCGATCCGGCGGCGTTCTTGCGTGCGGCCGTTGTGTTTGCGAACGACCGGCTGCACGGCACGCTCGGTGCGAACCTTATCGTCCACCCCGCGACGCAGCGCGCGATGGAGACGGAATTCGAAGCCGCCATTGCGGATCTGCGCTACGGCTGCATTGCGGTTAACACGTGGACCGGCGTCGGATATTTTATCGCGGAGACCACGTGGGGCGCTTATCCCGGGCACACGCTCGCGGATATCGGCAGCGGCATCGGCGTCGTGCACAACGCCTACCTGTTCGACAAGCCGTTAAAGAGCGTGATCTACGCGCCGTTCCGGCCGTTTCCACGCCCGGCATATTTCATCACCAATCGCATGCAAGCCGCGATCGGCGAGCGCCTCTGCGCGTTCGAAGCCCGCCCGTCGCCCGCCCGCGCGCTCCGCGTCGCAGCCGCGGCGCTTCGCGGTTAGCCTGCTTTAGGGCCGCTTCTCATATTTCATTAGGTCGCGATGGTAGTAGCGGCCGATACGATCGTAGCGGAACCGCAGCTTGTTGGCGACGGCGATGGAGCGCGCGTTCTCGCGATCGATCAAGCAGACGATCTTCGCGAGGCCCACTTCGCGCAGCCCGAATTCTAGGACGGCGCGGCCGGCCTCGGTCGCGTATCCCTTCCCCCACGCATCGCGCGCGAAGAGCCACGCGATCTCCACCTCGCCGGTCTCGGGAATCGTGTGCAGACCGCACTCGGCGATCAGGCGTCCGTTCGATTTTTCGAGCACCGGCCAGAGGCCGAATCCACTGCGTTCGTCTTCCTCCATGAACCGGCCGATCAAACGCGCGACGCCGTCCCGATCGAGCGCACCGATCGGAATGAAGTGCATTACCTCAGGATCGCCATAGATCGCCAAGGCCGAGTCGACGTCGTTCGGCATCCACTTCCGAATCAGCAATCGCTCCGTCTCAATAAAGCTCATTTCACGCCGGCCGCGCGCAGCATCGTGAGGACCCGATCGACCGGCAACCCGTAGACGGTGGCGCCGCCCTTCCCGGTCATCGTCTTGGCGTTAAACAGCGCATCGTAAATGGCGGCCTCGGTCGCTTCGGCGGTGGCGCGATAGAGCGCGTTGAGGGTATCGTCGTTTTCAACGATCCGAGCCGCCGGCGGCGAGACGACGAAGTTGGCGGTCCGAGTGTAGACGTAGCCGGTCGAAAAAGCCAGGAAAAGATCGCCGCTGCCGACGTCCGAGGTCAACCCCGTTCGCCCCATGCCCAAGCCCGCGCGCAACGCGATAGCGTGGAGCTGACGCGAATCGAGCGGAGCGTTGGTCGCGATCACGATGACGATGCTGCCCGATGCCATACGTCCGTGCAGCGAGATACGCTTGGGAAACGTCATCTTGTACTCGTCGCGCAGCCGTTGCCCGACTTTTACGCCGTCGATCGTGAGCTGCTCGCGCGACGATCCGGTATTGTCGTTGACCAGCACCCCAACCGTATAGCCGCCAAGCTCCTTGGGGAGAACGCGCGATGCCGAACCGATGCCGGCCTTGAACCCGAACGCCTTCATTCCCGTGCCCGCGCCGACGCTGCCGCGCGCGAATTGTCCGCGCTTCGCGCTATCGAGCAGCGCGCCCACGTCGTTTGCGCTTACATACCGCCCTTGAATATCGTTGAGCAGTTGATCGTCGCACTCCGCAACGACGGGAAGGGGCACGTCGTCGGTGCGGCCGATCTGCGGATGCTTCCCGATCATCCAGCTAATCGCACCGTCGTCGGCACGGCCCACGTCGAGCGTGTCGGTCAAGACGATCGGCGTCTCGAGATAGCCGGCCTCGTTGATCCAGTGCGTTCCGGTCATTTCGCCGTTGCCATTGAAAGCCAGGGTCGCGGCCGAGACTTTCCGATCCCAGGGATCCGAGTCGGGTACGATGGCGGTCGCGCCGGTGCGCACGTTCGCGCCCTCGATTTTGGTGAGGTTTCCCACCGCCACGCCGGGGACGTCGGTGATGCCGTCGAGCGGCCCGGCCGGATAGAAACCGAACCGGAACGGAATGGCGGCCGAGGCCGGCGCCGCCAGGGCGAGGCTCAACAGGGCCGTTATGGCCAGCAAATACGGTCGCGTGCGCATGGCCTAGCCATTAGGACCGGCGCGCGTACGGGCCTGCAGGCGCGTCTCTCCGGCGCACCTAAGAGATGTCGTCTACGCCGTCATTTGGGGGTCAAACCATCCTTACCGTTCCCGAAGAGTTCAAGTCCGCGCTCGTCCATGAGAACCTCTCGACCGCCGCGCTCGTCGAACACGCGCTGCGCCGCGGCGAAGGCGTCCTCGGCAACGACGGGCAGCTCATCGTCGATACGCGCCCGCACACCGGCCGCTCGCCCAAGGACAAGTTTTTCGTCAAAGAGCCTTCGAGCGAGGCGCACATCGACTGGGGCGAGACCAATCGTCCCATCGACGCGTCGAAATTCGATGCGCTCTGGGACCGCGTGAGCGCCTACCTTTCGGAACGCGAACTCTACTCGCTGGATTGTTACGTCGGCGCCGACGAGAACTTCCGGTTGCCCGTGCGGGTCGTCACGGAGTTTGCCTGGCACAGCCTCTTCGCGCGCGATCTCTTCATCGTTCCGCCGGAGATTCCGGCCGATTTCGCGCCCGCGTTCACCGTGGTCGATGCGGCGCTCTTTGAGGCCGATCCCGCGCGCGACGGCACCAATTCCTCGACGTTCGTGCTGGTGAACTTCGCCAAGCGCATGATCCTTATCGGCGGCACCCGTTACGCGGGGGAGATCAAGAAGTCGGTCTTCACCGTCATGAATTATCTCCTTCCGCTGCGTGGCGCGCTGCCGATGCACTGTTCGGCCAACGCCGGCAGCAAAGACGGCGACGTCGCCATCTTCTTCGGCCTCTCCGGAACCGGCAAGACGACGCTCTCCGCCGACGCGCATCGCCCGTTAATCGGCGACGACGAACACGGCTGGTCGGCCGACGGCGTTTTCAATTTCGAGGGCGGCTGCTACGCGAAGGCGATTCGCCTTTCGCAAAAAGCGGAGCCCGAGATCTGGGCGGCGTCGCATCGCTTCGGCACCGTGCTCGAAAACGTCGTCTACGACGAAGCGACCCGCGCGCTCGATCTCGATTCCGAAGCCAAAACCGAGAACACCCGTTGCGCGTACCCGATCGAGTACATTCCGAACATCGTTCCCGGCAGCAAAGGCGGCCATCCGCGCACGATCATCATGCTCACCGCCGATGCGTTCGGCGTGTTGCCGCCGATCAGCAAGCTCAGCCGCGAGCAGGCGATGTACCATTTTCTCTCCGGCTACACGGCCAAGGTCGCCGGCACCGAACGGGGCGTAACCGAACCGACCGCGACGTTTTCAACCTGCTTCGGCGCTCCGTTCATGGTGCACCATCCGACGGTGTATTCAAAATTGCTGGGCAAGAAAATCGACGAGCACGAAGTCGTTTGTTGGCTCGTCAATACCGGCTGGACCGGTGGCCCGTACGGCGTCGGTAAACGAATCTCGATCGCCTACACGCGCGCGATGATCGATGCGATCATCGGCGGCTCGCTCGCCGGCGCCGACTTCAAGCTCGAGCCGTTCTTCGGACTCCACCTGCCGGTCGCCGTACCGAACGTGCCCGCCGAGGTGCTCGATCCGCGCAACCTGTGGCCCGACAAAGCGGCCTACGACCTGCAGGCGAAAAAACTCGCGGCGCTCTTCGCACAAAACTTCAAGAAGTTTGAGGGACAGGCCGCCGAGGGCGTGCGAGCCGTCGCGATCCAACCGTAAGGGGGAGCGCGTGCAGCACTTTATTGCAATCGATCACGTCGACACGCGGGTCCGTTCCGTGCGAGCGGTCGAACTGTTCTACGACCGGCTCATGCCCGAGATCGGGCTGCCGCACAAGTCGTTCGCCTTCGTCGACGAGCGCGGTGATTGGCACGATGCACCTGCCGACGGAACGTACAACACGATCGAATACCACGAGGGTCCGCAGCGCGATCGCGCGGACTTCTTTATCGGGTTCGTCGAAGATCCTCAAGCCGCCGCATCGGGAACGCGCATCGCATTTCGCGTAAGCACCGAACGGCTCGCCGAGATCGGGGCGTTTCTGGAAGCCATCGGTGCGCGCAACGTCGAGCCGAGCGAAAACATGGCCGAGTATCCGGCCTATTTCTTCGAAGACCCAACGGGCACCAAACTCGAAATCTGCGCGCGCAACCCGGCTTAGTGACCTAGGTGCCAACCGTGTTCGGCGCAGCGGTACGCGCCGAGGCCGCGCGTCGTCTTTGGAATCGCCTTTTCCGCCGCCTTCTTCGTTTTGAATGCGGCTTTCGGCGCGCCGTTTGCCTTGTAGCACGACCGCTCGCCGGTCCACCAAGGCTTGCGAGGCTCTTTCATCGCTCGAGCCGGGCTCCTAATCCCATTTTCAGAACGTTCCGGCCCGGGGCGCGTTATCCTCAACGTGAGAACACCGCCATCAAGGAGCCCTTCGTGAATTTTTCTCGTGCCCTTCTTCTGCCCGTCGCGCTTGCCGCAGCCGTCGCGCTGCCGGCCATCGGCTCGGCCCAGGTCGCCGCGCCCGCCGCACCCGCACCCGCGCCCGCGGCCGGCCAATCCGGCCATCACCATCACCGCGGCGGCTGGGGCCGCGCCATGCACGGCATTACCCTAAGCGACCCACAGAAAGCCCAGATCAAGCAACTGCGAACGGCCTATCGCCAGGCGCATCCGGCGGGCAGCAAGCCCGACATGGCGTCGCGCAAGGCGCTACGCGACCAGATCACCGGCATCCTAACGCCGGCCCAGCGCGCGCAGTATCAAACGAACCTTCAACAGCTGCGTCGGAACGAGCAGAACGAAGGCGCCGAGAAACCGGGCGCTCCGGAAGCCCCGGATCCGACCGCTAGCCCGAAGGCCTAAAGCACCTCGAATCCCTCCGGTGCGCCGCGTAGACGAAGATCGCCGAGGCGATCGATCGATCGCGTGGCGCGCCGGGCAAAATCGCTTCCGCGCCCCCGCCGAACCGCGATGACCTCCATACCCGCGTCCGCAGCCGCGGCGATCCCCGCCTCGCTGTCTTCAATCACCAGGCAGCGAACGGGTTCGACCGCAAGCCGCCGAGCTCCGAGAACGTAGCATTCGGGCGCCGGTTTGCCATGCTCGACATCGTCGGCACACACGAGCACCGGCGGCTCCGGCAGCTCGGCGCGTTCGATCAACGCGCGAGCCAGCCGGCGCGGCGCCGAGGTCACGATCGCAAACCGCTTCCCATCGAACGCCGCGAGCAATTCGCGCGCGCCCGCAATCGCATCGCCGCGATCGTCGACTAACGTGCCGAAGAGATCGAACAGCACGGCGGCATACCGGTTCATGCCGCGCACTTCGGGCCGCGCAATGAGTTGCCTTGCGATTGCGCGTATCCACTCTGCATGAGCGGCGACACACTCGGCATCCTCGTCGGCGGCGGTCCGGCACCCGGAATCAACGGCGTGATCGCTTCGGCGACCATCGAAGCCATTAACAGCGGCCTGCGCGTTATCGGGCTCTACGATGGGTACTACCACATCGCCCAGGGCGACCCGACGCAAACGTGCGAGCTAACGATCGACGACGTCTCGCGCATTCACACGACCGGCGGCTCGATTTTGCGCACGTCGCGCACGAATCCGGCGAAGGACGATGCAACGCTGCAGCGCTGCGTTCGAGCGCTCGCATCGTTAAACGTTCGCTATCTCGTGGCGATCGGCGGCGACGATACGACGTACGGCGCGACGCGCATCGCCGCCCTCACGCAAGGCCGAATCGGCGTCGCCACCGTTCCGAAGACGATCGACAACGATCTGCCCTTGCCCGATAGCGCGCCGACCTTCGGGTTCGAGACCGCTCGCTCGGTCGGCACCAACATCATCGAGAGCCTGATGGAAGACGCGCGCACGACCGCGCGCTGGTACCTCGTGGTGAGCATGGGCCGTAAGTCCGGCGCGCTCGCGCTTGGCATGTGCAAAGCGGCCGGCGCGACCTTGGCGGTGATTCCCGAGGAGTTTCCCAATGCGGACCTCGATCTGGACGTCGTCGTCGACACGATCGTCGGCGCGATCGTCAAGCGCCGGGCGAGCAATCACAATCACGGCGTGGCGGTGATCGCGGAGGGCATCGTCGAGCGTCTCTCCGCCGACAAACTCGCCTCGCTGCAGGACGTTCCGCGCGACGCCTACGGACACGTGCGGCTGGCGGACGTACCGATCGGCAGCGTGCTGCGCGACGCCGTTCGCAAACGCCTGGCGGAGATCGGGGTTGAAACGACCGTGGTCACCAAGGATATCGGCTACGAACTGCGCTGCGCGAAACCCGTTCCGTTCGACGTCGAGTACACGCGCACGCTGGGCTACGGCGCCGTGCGATATCTGCTCGGCGGCGGAAGCGGCGCGCTAATCGCGCTCTCGGGCGGCCGCGTCGTTCCGGTGCAGCTCGCGGACCTGACCGATCCGGCAACCAAGCGCGTTCGAATCCGGATGGTCGACGTGACCACCGAATCCTATACGGTCGCCCGCAACTACATGATCCGCCTCGAACCCGAAGACTTCGTCGAGCCGCGGCTCTCGCGCCTCGCGTCCCAAACGCAGCTTACCGCCCACGATTTCCGCGAGCAGTTCGAACCCCTTGTCCGCTGAGCGTCCGATCGACACGCTCGTTACCGGCAATTCGTACGCCGAACTGCCGTCGCGTTTTTTCGTGCCGACGGCACCGACGCCGCTGCGCGATCCGTATTTCGTCGCGGTCAGTCCGCACGCCGCGGCGCTCCTCGATCTCGATCCTTCGGCGATAGCCGAACCGTCGTTCGTACGCGCCCTCGCCGGAAGCGACGCGATCGCCGGGGCTACGACGATCGCGACCGCGTACGCGGGGCACCAATTCGGCTCGTGGGTCCCGCAACTCGGCGACGGTCGAGCGCTGCTGCTGGGCGAGCGGCGCAACGCGCTTGGCGAATCGTGGGAGATACAGCTCAAAGGCGCGGGCGAGACGCCGTTCTCGCGCATGGGCGACGGACGGGCCGTGCTGCGCTCGAGCATTCGCGAATTTCTGTGCAGCGAAGCGATGGACGCGCTCGGCGTTCCGACGACGCGAGCGCTCGCCATCGTGGGGAGCGACGACGCGGTCTACCGCGAAACGCCGGAGACTGCGGCCGTCGTAACGCGCGTCGCTCCGAGCTTCGTGCGATTCGGTACGTTCGAATACTTTGCCGCACGCGGCGACGCCGAGGCGGTTCGTACCCTCGCCGACCGCGTCATCGATCGTCATTTCCCCGAAGCCGCCGGCGCGGAACGTCGCTACGCCGCGTTTTTGCAGTCGGTTGCCGAGCGCACGGCGCGCACGATCGCGCACTGGCAAGCCGTCGGCTTTCAACACGGCGTCATGAATACCGACAATATGTCGATCCTGGGATTGACCCTCGACTACGGCCCCTTCGGCTTCATGGAACGCTACGATCCGGATTGGATCTGCAATCATTCCGATCACCTCGGGCGTTATCGCTTCGCGGCCCAGCCGAGCATCGCGCTGTGGAATCTGCGGGCGCTCGCTGCGGCGCTCGAGCCGCTTCTCGACGAAGAATCCGCCGCGGCTGCGTTAGCCTGCTACGAACCGGAACTGCGCGCCGCGTATCTCGCTCTCTGCCGGCGCAAGCTGGGTCTGCGCGAATGGCCCGATGACTCGTACGATCTGCTCGGAGATCTCTTCGCGCTCATGGGACATGCGCGCGCGGATTATACGCAAACCTTTCGACGTCTCTGCGAGGTTGCGGCAAGTCCCACCGATGCGGACGAGGCCTTTTGCGAAGCGTTCGCCGCACGCGACGTGGAGGCACGGTCGTGGCTCGAGCGGTATCGCGCCGCGATTCGAACCTCTGGGCTGGGCGAGGACGTGCGCGCAGCGGCGATGCGAGCCGCAAATCCGGCATACATCCTGCGCAACTATCTCGCCCAGACCGCCATCTCCCGCGCGCAACAGCGCGACTATTCGGCCATCGAACGTCTGCTTGCGGCGCTTCGCGCGCCGTTTGAAGAACGCCCGGAGTTTGCCGACTTCGCACGGCCCGCGCCGGAATGGGCCGAGTCCCTCGAAGTGAGCTGTAGTTCGTAAGCCGGTTTGCGATCGGGCGAAAGGAAATAGCCGCGCGACCGGACGATCAGTGGAAATGAAGTTTCGCGGAACGTTTCTGACACTCTCGGCCACGCTGTGCTTGGCGACGGGCTGCGCCGCCGGCGGCTCGGCGGCCGATCCCATGCCGCGCGTGCCCGCGGGGTTTACGATTCAAAAAATCGCGACCGTGAGCCAGGCACGCGAGCTGGCCGTTGCGCCCAACGGCGATCTGTTCGTCGGAACCTACGGCAGCGACGTCTATGTGGTTCCGCATGCGGATGGCGACGCGGGCGCGCCAAGCGTCTTCGCACACTTCGATAACCAACCCGCGGCCGGGCTCACGCTCGCCGGCGATACGCTCTACGTCGGCACGCAGTTTGCCGTTTACCGGATCGCGTATCGCAGCGGCGATCGGACCGCGCGAAGTGCTCCGGTGAAGATCGCGGCGGTTCGTCCATCGCACACCGATCGCGACCACGAAACCACGTCGGTCGCCGTAAGTCACGGAGCGCTCTACGCGAGCGTCGGGTCGTCCTGCAATGCGTGCCAGCCCGATCTCGACGAAACTCGCGCGACCATTCAACGCGTCGGTGCAAACGGCTCGCTAACTCTAAGAGCGACGCACATTCGCAACGCCATCGCACTAACGACTAACCCCGAAACCGGAACGCTGTGGGCCGGCGTCGCCGGCGAAGACGATCTGCCCGTCGGGCATCCGTACGAAATCTTCGACGCGGTCGGCCTGCAGACGAGCGTCGCAGACTACGGGTGGCCGTGGTGCTACGAGAATCGCAAAGCAAATCCGGTTTCGAAATGGGCCGGACACGACTGCTCCAAGACCGCCGTGCCGCGCGTCGTGTTTCCCGCCTACGAAACGCCGATCGGCGCGGCATTTTATCCCGAAAAGCTTTCGGGCCCGCACGCTTTTCCGGTGAAGTACCGCGGCGGCGCGTTCGTCGCGTTGCATGGCTCGTGGCACGGTCCGGCGCAAGGTCTTAGCGGTTACGTGCCGCCGCGAGTGGTGTTCGTCGCAATGCGCGGCGACGTTCCCGCGACGCCCGTCAATTGGAGCGACCCGACCGCGCAGTGGAGCGAGTTCGTCGGCGGGTATCAAGCCGGCGCGAGCATTCGGCGCATCGGGCGTCCGACCGGTATCGCGATCGGGCCGCAGGGCGATCTCTTCGTAGCCGACGATCAAACCGGCGCGATCTATCGAATCCGTCCGCGTTAGACCGCGACCGCAGCGCGCGCCCTATTGAATGGTGACTCGGAATTTAACGGTGACGGTGCCGTTAATCGGCAGCGAGCCGCCCGTGTAGGTGTAGGTGACGGTTCCGCCGGCTTGGGCCGGTACGCACGTTAGCGGGACCGGAGTCGTTACGCACGTTGCGCTCGCCGGAACGTATGCGGTGTTAACCGGTACCGGATCGCTGATAGTGAACGAGCGTAGCGGGAAGCCGCGCTTATTCGTGAACGTCAACGTATATTCCAACACGTCGATCGGCTTTCCAATGATGCTCGTACCGGGTCCGATCCCCTCGGTGATGTTCGCGACCAGCTTGCTCATCTCCGAACCCGTAAACGTGGTGGTAACGGAATTACTGGTTAACGTTTCGCCGCCGTACTCGCTCGGGTCGTAGGGGACGCTGCCCGTAGCGGTGTTGACCGCGCTGCCGCTCGACGCGCTCGGCGTTCCGACGATCGACAGGGTCGCGGTTGCTCCGGCGGAGAGATTGCTCACCGTGGCTATCACGGTTTGCGCGCCGGCCGCCGACGTGATCGAACACGAGCCGATTCCGCCCGCTACGGCGCACGAGGGCAACGTCGTCGGCGATATGACGACGGTATTCGGAACGGGGTCGACGATTGAGGCCGTGGGAGCGGCAAAATAGCCGGTATTTTTTAGCGCGACCGAATAGGCCATCGAGTCGTTCGGGCCCGCCGCGGACGTGCCGTTTTTTGCGACGGCGAACGTCGCGGGGATCGATGCGAGATCGTTCACGACGTCGCTGCCCGTCGCGATGCCGGCGTGACTGCCGACCGAAGCGCCAGCGGTCGTGTATTCCCACAGCGTCCACGGAGTACCGCTGCCCTTTTGCTCGCACGCTACGATGTGCCCGTTGGGTAAGAGCGCGGCTCCCGTCAAGCTTCCCGTGGGTCCGCCGAGCGTCACGGGTCCCGTAACCGCGCCGGTCGTCGCGTTTATCGTATAAAGATTATGGGTTGCGACGACGTACAGCGTCTCGTCGTTTGCCGCGGTCGGTTCGACGACGATATCCCCGTTCGTGCTTACACCCGGACCGGTCAACGTGAGCGATTTCACCACGGCCGCAGTCGCGGGATCGAGCCACAGCACGGTCGTCGCATTCGACATTGTGACGAGGCAGCCGCCGACGCAATACTTCGTGGTCGGGTCGAACGACATCCGCGCGAGCGTTCCACCCACGCCCGGGATCGCAGCAACCACGGCAGAGGCAGCGTATGCCGTCGCCGACGTCGGAGCGTTGGGATTGAGCGTCGATTTCAAGAGCTGGCCGCTCGTGTTGGACACGTAGAGGTTGCCGTTCGTATCCTGTCCGAGATTTTGCGCGCTGCTGCCGGTAAATAAGCTTCCGTAGGACTGCACGACCGCCCCGGTATTCGTATCGATGAGATAGACGCCCGCGCTATCGCTCAGCACCATGACGGTTGCCGCGCAAGCACCGACGCCCGCAAGCAAAAATGCCAACAGGCCTAAAGCGCTTCCGATTACGATCCGAAAATGCATCAGTGCTGCGAACGCTCCAATAATCTCGCGGGCAAGTAGCCGCAAATGAGCCGGCCTCTACCGCTCTGTGCCCAAATACTGCTTCGGTCGATCTAACAACCTCAGCGAAGCGAAAGCCCCGTTTTAACCCAGTCTTGACACTGTGGGCACGCCCGTTGCCGACTCACGACAAAAAGCCCACCGTATTTCTACGGCGGGCTCTCTGGATAGATAATCTGGCGTCGACCTACTTTCGAGGGACCCTGCGGTCCGACTATCATTGGCGCAGGCGGGCTTAACTGCCGTGTTCGAGATGGGAACGGGTGGGACCCCGCCGCTATGAACGCCAGAAACTTGATCCTCATCGCGACGCCGAGCCTGAGCTCCAGGCGATCGCGATGAGAAAGCTGCATACAGAAGAACTTTCAGTGCCAAAATAAAGGAGTTTGTCAAAAATTTCCGGGCGATTAGTACCGGTCAGCTCCAGCGATTGCTCGCCTTCCACCCCCGGCCTATCAACGTGGTAGTCTCCCACGACCCTTCACCCTTACGGGATTGAGATCTCATCTTAGGGTCAGTTTCGCGCTTATATGCTTTCAGCGCTTATCTGGTCCGAACATAGCTACCCGGCTATGCCCCTGGCGGGACAACCGGTTCACCAGCGGTTCGTTCAACTCGGTCCTCTCGTACTAGA
>DATBTN010000077.1 GCA_036559195.1 Candidatus Baltobacteraceae bacterium | reverse complement strand
TTTTTTAGGGCTTAGGGTTTAGAGATCGCCGCACGAGACGTAGCGTTTGGGGTTTTTCGCGTCGTGCACGTTGATCGCGTAATGGCCGTCCTCGAGCTGCTTGAGGGTTACGCCGCTTATGGTGCTCATCGAGGTTCCGTTCACGACGTTTGAGAGGGGCTTCCACGGCTTCGGGTTGAGCTTCGCGCAGGTTCCGGCGTGGATGTGTGCCATCTCCGATGCGCCCTTGGGCTCGTTGAAGACCGCAACTTTGACCATCAGTTTGCCGCCGACGTTTTTAACCATCGCGGTACCGTTCTGTTTCGAACCGTTTTGCGGACCCATGTTGATGTTGAGCGTCTTGGTCGCCATCTCGTTGTGCATTTTGTGCATGGTATTCGGCGTGGCGAGCGCGGTGCCGGTCACTGCTGCGGCGACTGCGACAGCCAAGACGTAGCGGGTGAGTTTCATGGTATCTCCTCTATATAAGAACGCATCCGGCCCGCGAGGGCCGGCTGGAAGAGACTTTCCACACCGTCCGGCCTGCTAAACGCCCGCCCGGCCGGCGATCACCAGCGCGTCGCCGTGCGCTGGCGGAGGTAGTCTTCGAGCATATCGGCCACGTCGTTGATGTGGTGGCGCAGCAGGCGCTCCGCCTTCTTGGCGTCGCCTTCGCGGCAGGCGGCCAAAATCGCGCGGTGCTCCTTCTGCCCCTGCTCGCGATAGTTGAGAATCGCCACGTGCACGAGCAAGTAGCGGCTCGCGAGCCGATGCATGTTCTTGATGAGGGTGAGCAGCCGCGGGCGATTCGCCGCTTCGTAGAGCGTGCAGTGAAACGTTAAATTGTAGTCGGCCCATGCGTCGATCGTCGGTTCGGCATCGATCGCATCGAGGACGGCCTCCGCGCGTTTGAACAACGCGCTATTCATGTTCGGCATCGCCAAGCGCAGCGCGCGGGACTCCAAATCGATGCGAATCTCGCTCAGATCGCGCACGTCCTCAGCCGAGAGATCGGTGACGACCACGCCGCGATGGGGCGCCGAGCTCACCCAGCCTTCGCCCTCGAGCTGGCTGAGCGCCTCGCGCACCGGGATGCGGCTCACGCCGAATCGCGCGGCGATCTCGGCCTGCCGCAGCGGCTGCCCGGGCGTCAGGTGACCGCGCACGATAGCCTCGCGGATTCGCTCCGCGATAACGGCCGGCGCGGTTTGTTTTGGATCGTCGACGAGTGTGCCATCCATCTTACACACTCAAGCGTATACACTCTTGTCTACAGTGTCAACGATGCTTAGCCGGGTGAGAGCTCTTCCAGGCTGCGGCGATTGGTCGCCATGCCGAAGCCGCCGATGGCCACGGCGACGACCAGCGCCGCGGCGGCGATAAAAACGAAAACCCCAAGCGTCCCGTAGCGCGCCAGAATCGCCGCCACCGCAAAGCCGACGAAGATCGAGCTAAAGCGGCTCCACGAATACACGAATCCGACGGCTCGAGCGCGGATGCCGGTAGGATAGAGTTCGGCCTGATAGGCGTGAAACGCGCATGAAAACCACGCGTTACCCAGCGTCACGAAGCTGCCGAAGACGACGATCCAGAGCGGGGCGCGCGCCAACGCGAAGAGCAGTCCGAATCCGGCCGTTGCGAGCGCGAGCCCGACGATCTGCCACTTGCGCTGCAAACGATCGGCCAGCCACATCGCGAGCAGCGGACCGATCGGATTGACCAGCGCGATGAAAAACGTGTATTGCAGCGACTTCAAAACCGTCACGCCCTCGTGCCCGAGCAGAATCGGCACCCAGGATGCGAACCCGTAAAACATGATCGTCTGAGCGAGATTGAATACGACGAGCACGATCGTGCGCGTGCGATACGGCGGACGCCACATATCGCGCCACGCGTACGTGCGCGGCGGTTCCGAGTGCGGCTGCGGTTGCGGCAACGGCTCGCGCGTCTGCGCGCTCACCGCGTTTTCGATCGCGCGCATCGCGTCGTCGGCTTCGCGCGTGCGACCGCGAATCTCGAGCCAGCGCGGAGATTCGGGCAACCCCGCGCGTAGCGGCCAGATTGCAAGGACGCCGAGCGAGCCGATCAGCACCACGTAACGCCAGCCGGTCAGCCCCGCCCACACGTGCGGCGGCGCGAGGCGATAGGCGAGCAGCGCCACGATCGGAATCGCGAGATAGCCGACGAACTGCGAGAGCGCGATCGCTCGGCCGCGCCAGTTTTTGGGCGTAAGCTCGGAGATATACGTATCGATCGTAACGAGCTGCACGCCGATTCCGAGCCCGGCAACGAAGCGCCAGAAGTCGATCGCGGCGGCCCCGTGCGCGAACGCCATGATCGCGTTCGCGATCGAGTAGAACAGCAGCGAGATCGTGAAGGTCGCGCGGCGGCCGTACCGGTCGGAGATCCAGCTAAAGATGAGCGTCCCGAGAAACATCCCGGCGAACCCGGCGGCGACGAAGCTCGCGAACCCGGCCAGGTCGAAGAGGCGCGCCGTCGTCCCCCGGAAGTACCCCTCCCCGATCATGCCGAGTGCGATGTAGCCGGTCATGAAGAGATCGTAGAGTTCGAACCAGCCGCCGATCGAGATGCGCAGCACCATTGCGCGCACGTAGCGCGACGGCGGCAGCCGGTCCAAACGCGCGGCGATCGTTTCCATTCCGCGCTACTTCGCTACGGTCGTCGCTCCGGCGATCGGTTTACCGAGTTCCCGCGCGAGCGGCAGCAGGGTCGCGGTGACGTAGGCGTTATACCTGGCGATCGCCGCCGCGTATTGCACGTCGTAGCGGCGAGCGTACTCGAGCACCGCCGGCGTCGGCGGCGTCGGCGAACCGAATCCGCCGCGCGGGAGATTCTCGCGCAGTTCGCCCGGACGTTGAATCGAGTCCTCGTCGTTGTGATAGTTGGCGGTAAACTCGTTGAAGATCGCGGCGCGCCGCGCGTTGGCGCTCGCAACCTTGGCTGCGAGCGGCGCGTCGGCCGCGGCGGCTTTCAGCGATTTCGCCTGTTCGTCGAGATGGTTGAGTACCGTGTTGATAACGCCCGCAACGTGCGAGTACTTCTTGGCAAACTCGTAGGCCGCCACTTGCTGCGCGCGCGTGTAGGCCATTTTCGGATCGGATTTAACCGCGAAACGCTGCGTGTAGGTGCGTCCGCCGATCGTCATGCGGGCGGCGTACTCGCCCGGAAGCACCTCGACGCCGGTAAGCGGACCGCGGTACTGCGGACGCGCGGCGCCCATCCATTGCGCCACGCCGTCTTCGTGAAAGTCCCAGATCACGCGATTGATTCCCGCACGATTGGGCACCTCGGTTCGTTTGGGAACGTCGTCGTTAGCGGGCTCCGCATCGGGCGCCGGGCTCGGCGTGGCTTTCGCGCCGCGGATGTGACGAACGACAGTGCCGCGTGCATCGAGGATGTCGATCTCGGGCGGCGTCGCCGACGGCGCGGCTTGATAGAAGTCGAGAATCGCGCCGGCGGGCGGGTTCTTGCCGGTAAAGCGCGTGTACGCGCCCTCGTCTTCGCTATGGTAGCTGTATTGGTAGGCGGTGCGGATCGGAAAGAGCATGCCGCCCTGCGCCTTGGCGCGCGGCAGATCCTGAAGCGACGCGACGTCGTCCATGATCCAAAGCGCGCGCCCGTGCGTCGCGATCACCAGGTCGTCGAACTTGCGCGCGAAGCGGATATCGCGCACGGAGACGGTCGGCAAATCGTTTTTGAAATCCGCCCAGTTCGTGCCGCCGTCGTACGAGATCCACATGCCGTTCTCGGTGCCGGCGAAGACGAGACTGCGGTTGTGAATGTCGGGCCGAACCGTGCGAACCCATTGATTCTCCGGCAACCCCGCGACGATCTTTTGCCACGTCTTGCCGTAGTCGTGCGTGACGAAGAGGTACGGCGTGTAGTCGCCCGAGCGATGCCGGTCGACGTTGGCATAGGCGGTTGCCGCATCGAGCGGCGACGGTGCGATCGTTTCGATGCGGCCGTACGGCGGAACGTTCTTCGGCGAGACGTTCTTCCAATGAGTTCCGCCGTCGAGCGTTACTTGCACCACGCCGTCGTCGGTGCCGGCCCAGATCTCGCCGCGGCGGGCGGGCGAGCCTTCGATATCGAGGATCGTATCGGAGTATTCGGCGCCCGAAACGTCGGTTGCGAGCGGGCCGCCCGCCGGCTGCTGGTGCGCTTTGATGTTGCGCGTGAGGTCGGGGCTGATCGTCTTCCAGTGAATGCCGCGATCGGTCGATTGGAATACGACGTTGCCGCCGTACCAGAGTATGTGGCCGTCCCACGGCGCGAACGCGATCGGCGAATCCCAGTTGAACCGGTATTTGCGCGCGTAGAGCGCGAAATCGTTACGGTTGAAATCGTAGTAGGGTTGGATGAAGCGCGTCTGGCGCGTGGTTTTGCTGAATTGGGCAACGCGGCCATCTTGCAAGTCGGTGATAATCGTCTTGGGATCGATCGGGTCGGGAACCGCCCACATGCCGTCGCCGCCGATGACGCGCAGCCAGTGCTCGTCTTTGATGCCGTCGGGATCCTGCGAGTTCGACGGACCGCAGAAACCGTTGTTATCCTGCAGCGGCGCGCAGACCCAGTACGGGTTTTCGTTTGAAATGGCCGTGTGGTAAATCTCGCCGATGGGAATGTTGCGCGAAAATTCCCAATGCTTGCCCCCATCGAGCGTTAACGCGTAGCCGCCGTCCTCACCGGTCATCATGCGATCCGGATCGTTCGGCGCGATCCACATCGCGTGATAGTCCACGTGCACGTCGCGCGCGACTTCCTTAAACGTGTGGCCGCCGTCCTTACTCTCCGCGAGCATCTCCGAGACGGCGTAGACGTGATCGGCGTTTTTCGGATCGACGTTGATGTGGGTGAAATAAAACGGGCGTTGATCGACGAGAGTGTCGTCGCTTACCATCTTCCAGTTGGCACCCGCATCGTCGCTGCGCCACAGAATACCGTCCTTGGCCTCGACGATCGCGTAGACGCGCTTGCTGTCGCTCGGCGCAACCGCGATTGCGATGCGACCCGTGAGACCGGCCGGCAATCCGTGGCCGGTAAGTTTGTTCCACGACTTGCCGCCGTCAACGGACTTGTAGAGTCCGTCCTCGGTGCCGCCGGAATGAAAGGTCCACGGCTCGCGGCGGAACTGCCAGATGCCGGCGTAGACTACGTTCGGGTCGTTCGGATCCATCGCGAGTTCCGATGCTCCGCTCTGCGGTCCGACGTAGAGCGTTTTGTTCCAGGTTTTACCGCCGTCGTCGGTCACGTAGACGCCGCGGTCGGTTGAATCTTTGAAAATATCGCCGAGCGCGCCGACGATCGCGTGATTGGGATCCTTGGGATCGACGAGAATGCGTGAGATGTGGCGCGTCGCTTTGAGGCCGAGATCGCTCCACGTTTTGCCGCCGTCGGTTGACTTATAGACGCCGTCGCCATAGGTGACGTCGTTACGCGGATTCGATTCACCCGTGCCCACCCAGACGACGTTTTCGTTCGACGGATCGATCGTGACCGCGCCGATCGAGGAAACGTCTTGTTTTTCGAACACCGGCGACCAGGTCGCGCCGCCGTTGACGGTCTTCCACACGCCGCCGCCGGCGGAGCCGATGTAATAGAGCTTTGGATCGCTCGCCGTTCCCGCCACCGCCGCAACGCGTCCGCCGGCCACCGCCGGTCCGATCGACCGCCACGACAGATGCGCGTACGGCGTCTCGCTAGCGGCCGAAGCCCCCAGCGTCGCAGCCAATACAAACGGCACGAAGGCCAAAACGATTCGTTTCACATCGACCACTTTCTAGCTGCGCGTTAGTGTATGCGCCCCGCGCCCAGTGCCCTTCGCCCTTCGCCCTTCGCCCTTCGACAAGCTCAGGGTGACAAAAAAAGAGTGTTTCTTCTCTTTTTTTCTCTGTCATCCTGAGCTTGTCGAAGGACGAGCTTGTCGAAGGACGAGCTTGTAGTGCGTGGCTCGCGTCGCCCTTCGACAGGCTCAGGGTGACAAGGGTTGTTCGTTCGTTTTCGTTTGCAGGCTCAGGGTGATACGGGGGTGGCTTTGGTGATGGGTTTTAGGGCGGCTTGCTGCAGCGCGGCGTTCAAGGCGGGGAGCGATCGAACGTAGGCGTTGTAGCGGGCGACGGCGGCTTTGTATTCGACGTCGATGCGATTGCCGAGGCTGGTGATGGCCGGTGTTATCAGGCCGCCGCCGGCGTAGCCGAGGCCTTGGATATCCTCGCGCAGTTTGCCCGGGCGTTGGATCGAATCTTCGTCGTTGTGGTAGTCGGCGGTCAGCGTCGTGAAGATCGCGTCGTGGGTTTTGAGCGCGTCGTCGATCTTGCTCGCAACGCCGGTCGCGTTCTTCTTCTTGGCCGCATCGCTTGCTGCCGTCAGTTGTTTCTTTACATCGTCGAGCGTGTTGAGCATCGTATCGACGATCGAGAACTCGTGGAAGTACTTCTTGCCGAAGTTGTAGCTCGCAACGTACTCCGCTTGCGTGAATTGCGAGCGCGGATCGGGTTTGACGACGAACCGCTGGGTCATGGCGCGGCCGTTATCGGTTAGACGCACGGAATACGAACCCGGAACCACGGCCGGCCCTTCCTTCGGACCCTGATACGACTCTTTTGCCGCACCGAGCCACTTCACGGGGCCGTTGGTTTGGAAATCCCAGGCATACGTATTGAGCCCCACCTTGTTATCGATGGACGGCTCGTCCTTGCCGCTGACTTTGTGCGTGCCTTCCACCGTGCGTACCACGTGACCGGACGCATCGAGAAACTCCATCTTCGGCGGCGTTTTGGCGGCCGTCTTCTGATAGAACGTCACCATCACGCCGGTCGGCGGATTCGCGCCGGCGTAGTCGG
>DATBTN010000076.1 GCA_036559195.1 Candidatus Baltobacteraceae bacterium | reverse complement strand
CCGCGCCGTATGCCCAGGACGACGACCTCATAGGGCGCGGGGTCGCGGCCCAGCAGGTCGTTCGCGCTCGAAAAGACGTCGGCGGGTCCGGCCACATCGAGTGTTTCGAGACCGTCGTAGGCGAGAATGGCGATGTGTCGTGTCTTCATAGGCAGAGTCTACGCCCGAGCCGGGATGGCCGCAATGGTGCACAGGCGACCTTTTAGGACATCCCCCGAGCATCCTCAAAACCGTCGAGGTCGAGCGCGAACCCCTCGCGTTCGTCGTCCCAGGCGACGGCGCTGAGCTTCCACGACCCGTGCGTGCGAACGAATTGCATCGTCTTGATGCCGCGGCCCTCGAACGGCTCCCCGCGTAAGATCCCCGACTTGCGGTAGACGCTGAAGCGCTGCGCGACGTAACCCATGATCGACGTGCGCTCCCGTATTTCTTCCTCCTCGAAATCGACGAGTTCTCCATCGCGCAGCAATCGTTCGCGCGGCTCGATGAAGCCCGTCAAGTCGTAGACGGCCGGAATCTCGCCACAAGTCTTGACGATCACGCCCTCTGGGATGAAGAGCTCGTGAATCCCCGCGACGTTCGGAGTGGTGCCGCCACGATTGGTGAACAGCGAGTAGAAGCGCTGGCTTAAGCGATCGATTTCCGTTTTGTCATTCATCATGCTAGCTTAGTCCCCACTACCGCGGTGTTTCGTTCTCGAAATCGGCGAGTTTGGCGAGCGAGTCAATGGCGGCGTTAAGGCTACTGCCATTGATCGTTCGAATAAGGCGGCGCATGACCGGCGACTCACTCGCGTGAGTGTCGATCCTCTTGGAGAGCCAAATCGCCAGCGGGATGACGGCTAGCCCGACTAGGGCGTTGGCCCAGATGTAAGCCGAACCGAACAAGGCGTAGGCATCTAATCCGAACGCACCCTTAAACAGGACGATGAGCAGCGGCGGCCATGCGAGGACGGCGATAAGAAGCAGCCCTTGCGCGTAGCGGATCCGCAGCACGCGTAACGTTTCGATCTTCTTCTGGATCGCGGCGATCGGCCGGCCAAAGTCAATCTGCCGCGTGATGACGATTTGGCGCACGAGGTTGATGAGGAACGCTATGGCGGCTGCATCGAGCAACGCCGCAGGCACTACGAATTTTCGTGCGCCGATGTGATCGCCGATAAAACGTCCGAGCAGCATGACCGTGATCAGCATGATAAGAACTTCAAAAAACAGTGAGAAGGTAAGCAATCCCATTGCCGAGCGGGCCGGTTTTAATTCGAATCTCGCCAGGAGCTGCCGATTAAGACTGATTACCGCGTCCAGTCTTCGATCGTGCTCGGCCCACTTTGTCTTGAGTTCGTCCATATCTATGTTCATTTGGTGTTTCTCTCCCGGCTAGGTCGCCGCTGTGCTTGAAAAGTGTGTTCTTATTGCACTCTTCAAGCGGCTAATTTTCGTCGCCACGTTGGTTTCGGTAATGCCCAGCACGTCGGAAATCTCGCGATATGCGTATCCGTCGAGATAGAGCAGAACGAGGGCCTTGTTTAACGGATCGAGATCCTCGATGAATTGATAGAGAACGAACAAGTCCTCGGGAGTGCCGCGCGCACTTTCGGCCACGTCAAGAAGATTCTCGCCTCCCGAAACAACATGCCGGGCTCGCCGGCGTTCTCGACGGCTGAATGAAATGGCGACGTTGAGTGCCACGCGATAGAGCCAGGTCGAAAACCGGCTACGTTCATCGAACGTGGCAAACGATTTCCAGAGTTCTGTGACGATCTCTTGAGCAAGGTCGTCACGGTCGTCCCGGTTCGGACAATACGAGCTGCAAATCTTGTACACGATTCGGCGGTTCTCGTCTACGAGGGCTTGGAACCGCGTCCGCAACTGCTCAGTGCTCATTTCATAACCGTTATTCGCTAAACCGATTGAAAAAATCACAACCCGGACAAAAAACCTGGGGGGACCGCCCAGCGAGATGCGATGGTCGTGCTTATTCGGTCGGATCGCGCCTCATTTTTGTTTGTACCAGTAGGTTGACACGAAACGCATTGTTGTGTTAGGTTGATGATACAATGCATAACGTGCTCGTGATACAGCGAATCGCCATTTCCGCCGTGGCCGCCTTGGCAGGCGTCACCTATCTCGTAGCGGCGGTGCGCGTCGGGCGTTGCGGGGGAGCTTCGGCGCCGGCGCGATACCTCGTCGCCGCCTTCGCTTTCGCGATCGCGGCGCTCGTAGCGCGAAACGTTCTCGCTCCGATCGTCGCCTACAGCATCACCTGCGTTTCTTTGGTTGCGGTCTTCCTTGCCGACCTGCTTCGCGACGAGCGCGCGCGCCGGCGACGAATCGCGCTGCTCGCTCCCCGTCCTGCGGCGGAGCGCGTGCCGGCGGTGTGGATAACCATCAGCCTGCTCTCGGCGCTGCCCCTCGTACCGTACGTCCTCGGAGGCATCGCCGTTGCGCCCGCCCTGATCGCCATCGCTTGTGTGATCGCCATGACGGCCATCGCGTGGCGTGTCGCGAGCGCTCCTACTCAGCTTACCAGCGGGGATCCGCGATCCGAGCGCCTGCGCGACCGCGCGGATCGTGCTCGGCATACCGGATTAACCTGCGTGCTGGCGATCGGGAGCGTCGCCCTCTTCGTGAGCTTCGTCAACGCTACGCCGCCGGCCGTCGGAGGGCTCGGACGCGTTACGGATGTTGAGATGCTGCTGATTTGGGCTGGGATGTGGATTTGGCAGGCCTGGTACGTGCGCCACCTTACGCGTGCGGCGTGCACGGCCTCGCCGTGAGCGACGCCTTCCTCTCGGTCGATCCGGATCTTGAAGCAGCGCCGTTCCAGCAGATTTTCGATCAGCTCCGCGGCTTCATCGAACGCGGCGAGCTTCGGCCGGGCGATGCGCTGCCCACGGTTCGGCAACTCGCGGGCGATCTCGGCGTCGCACCGAACACGGTCGCGCGCGCCTATTCGGAACTGCAACGAGAGGGCTGGCTTACGAGCGAAGGACGTCGCGGAACGCGTGTGGCGTCCCGGACGCCGGCAACCGACAAACGCGCTCGAACGACTGCCTTACGTGATGCGATCGAGCAGTTCTTGAACGCGCTTGCGCATCGCGGCTATTCCGATGCCGAGGTTGCTATCGCGCTGCAGCAAGTCGTGAAATTGTAGGCCGATCTAAGCAGTTCGACTATCGAATGAAGAATCGAAGAGCTCGGCGGTTCGCCCCGGTCGAACGCGCACCGTCCCGAGCAACTTCGGTCGCTTGTCCGCCACGCGGGGCGCACTCGCCCACAGGCTTTCGGCTCGCATTGCGCAATTGACAGACCTCTGATGGAACCGCCGACGTCGACCGGGTTCTCCTCGAGTGCCGCCGGGAGCGTTCCGGTTCCCTTGACCGAGCGCGTCGTCTGGCCCGACAGTCGCGAAGCGGCGCCGGTGACTTCGAGCACCGATGTGCTCCTCACGGCCTGGCTGCGTCCCCGTACGGGCGGCGAGCTCGACGCGGACAACGCGCGTAAGCTTGCAGCGACTCCGCCGTTACTACGCACGTACCTCGATCGCACAACGCTCGAAAGACAGACTGACGCAGATCCCGAGGACGTCGAATTGCTGCGGCGCTATTGCGAGCGCTTCGGTTTGAGCATCGTCGATACGCGTTGGAGATCGGTCGTAGTCCGCGGCCCGATCGAGCGGCTCGTGAGCGCATTCGGTGCGACGGTCGCCGTCTTCGAGGACGGCGGCGGC
>DATBTN010000075.1 GCA_036559195.1 Candidatus Baltobacteraceae bacterium | reverse complement strand
GAGAACCAAACCTCGACGAACGTCCAAAGTATATCGGCGGAACTCACGACGGTCGATTCGGCGCTTTCCTCACTTTCGAACGTCATGCAGAAGGCGCGTTCGCTGGCGGTCGAAGGTGCGAGCGGTACGCTGAGTACGTCGCAGCAGCAGGCGATTGCGAGCCAAGTCGATGGCTTGCTGCAGGAAGCCATCGGACTTGCCAACACGCAATACGCCGGCAAATACGTCTTCGCGGGAACCGCAAATCCGCAGCAGCAGCCCGTCGCTGCCTCGGGGCAGCCGGTTACGGCCGTGGTTTCGAGCGGAAATCTGAGCGCGCAATCGCAGGTGCTGCCCGACGGACAGACGATCGCGACCTCGCTCACGCTCCAGCAAGCCTTTAACTACGCCGCCCCCGACGGATCGCCGGACGTCTTTCAATCGCTGATAACGCTGCGCGACACGCTGGCCAAGGGTGCCATCGTCGATGCGAGCACCGGTCCGATCAATCGCGCCGGCACTGCGATCGGTCCCGCGACGGCCCTCAATTCCGCAAATTTTCAAACGCCGGTCGGCACGGACTCGACGGGCAATATATCCATTAGTATCGCCTCGGCGGCCGCGCCCAACGGCGTCACGCTGACGTTCGCACCGGGACAACCCATAAGTGCCGTGCTCGCCGCGATCAACGGCTCGGGGACCGGCGTAACGGCGACGTTCGACCCGAAGGCGGAGCGCCTCTCGCTGACCTCGGCGAGCGGAGCGTTTCAGATCAAGGACGTTCCGAGCGCGGGCGCCATCAACTCCGCAAATTTCGTTGCGGCCTTTAAGGTGAATTCCCAGGCGGACTTGACGAACAATCTCACGCGTCAGATCGGCGATGCGGACCGGGTCCTGCAGAGCGTCGTCAACGCCCGGGCGGTGCTCGGAGGCAACCTGCAGACGATTGCCAATATCGGCGCCGCGACGGATTCACAAGTCGCTAACAACACCAAGGTGCAGTCGGGCATCGAAGATGCCGATATTGCTAAGGTGATTTCCCAGTTCTCGGCGACGCAGACGGCCTTACAAGCAGCCTACGGGACCACAACGCGCCTGGAGAGCAAAACGCTCTTCGATTATCTCCCATAAGAGAAGGGTTACATAGGAGGATGAACGCTGCGATGAAGGCACCCCAACTGAGTCGATTTGAGACCGGGCGTTTCGGTGAGGTTTCCTACGCCGAAAACGACCTGATCGAGTTTCCGTGGGGGATGCCCGGGTTCGCTGCCGCGCACCGGTTCCTCGCGCTCACCCTCGCCGACCAGCCGAACTTCGTGTGGCTGCAATCGGTGGACGATCCGCAAGTCGCGCTGCCGTGCTCCGACCCCTGGCAGATTTTTCCCGAGTACGACCCCAAGCTGCCGGGGTACGCGACCTCGACGCTCGAGTTACACGGCCCCGAAGATTTTACGGTTCTCTGCGTGGTGGTGGTATCGCCCGACGCACAGGAGATGACCATGAACCTGATGGCTCCCGTCGTCATTAATTTGAAGACGCGGCGCGGCCGCCAGATCATGCTCGAGAATTCCAGGTACTCGGTCCGCGAGCCGATCCCCCGGAAGACGGCCGCCGCACCGGCGCCGTAGCCCGACTCAACGCGGCCGGAGAAGGCCGTGAGGATGCGCCGGTGTAAGACCGGTGCAACAGACCACGCGCGCGGGCCGAGAGGCGAACGCGCGAATCGCCAAGGAGGGCACGATGCTTGTCCTGAGCCGAAAAGTCAATCAGTCGATCATGGTGGGCGACAACGTTCGCGTCGTCGTCGTCGCCGTGGATCGCGATCAGGTCAAACTCGGCATCGAGGCGCCGCGCGAGATCGCGGTGCACCGTTCGGAGATCTACGAAGAGATCCAGCGCTCGAATCGGAGCGCCGCCGCGGCCCCGCCGGCATCGCCGGAGGACCAGCCCGCGGAGGTCGGCCGCGCGACGCTGCAGCCTCGGAAAAAATCACCGAAACCACACTAAAGTCGGTTCGCACCAGAGCCGATATACTCACAGAAGGGGACACGGAACGTTCCCCTCGACTATAGTCACTCACACGTAATCCGTGTGACTCATGGAGGAAATAATGTCGCAAGGTCTGAGCATCGCCAACAATCTGTTGGCCAACAACGTTCAATACAACCTCACGAAGAACCAGGAAGCGCTCAAGAACACCGTAACGCAGCTTTCCAGCGGTCTTCGCATCAACTCGTCAGCGGACGATCCGTCCGGCCTGGCAATCGCCACGAACCTGCAGACGCAGGTCGACGGCTTCCAGCACGCGTCACAGAACGTCCAGGACGCGAACAATGCTGCGGCAGTCGCCGAAGGCGCGCTCCAAACGACGACCGATATTCTGCAGCGCATCCGCGGTCTCTCCGTCGAAGCCGCTTCAGACGTCAACAGCCAATCCGACAAGAACAACCTGCAAGCGGAAGTTTCGCAGCTCTTGCTCGAAGTCAACCGCATCTCGCAGAACACCAATTTCAACGGACAGCCGTTGCTCGACGGCAGCCACGCCGGCTTCCAGGCCTACGTGAACGCCAGCTACAACATCACGTCGAACACCGTTCTCGCGAGCACGGGCGGCCCTGTCGGATCGGGTAATCTCGTAGCGAGCGTCACCACGCAGGCCGGCTTCAACACGAGCGCGGCGTCTGGTGGACAAGACGGAACCATCGAACTGCAAGTCATCAACACGAGCAGCACCTCGGTCGCGGTTCAGGTGACCTTCCTCAGCAGCGCGACGCAAGGCGTGTCGGTCTTCGCGGCGACGTACAACGCGAACACCGCGATCTCGATCGATGGCCTGACGGTCAACGTTGGAAACATCACCCAAGCCGATGCCGGCACGACCGCGTACATCAAGGTTAGCCAAGCGGTAGCGGCTTCGACCAACTCGAGCGCCCCGGCCCTGAACGTTCAGTCCGGCGCCAACGAAGGCGACACGGTTCAGATCGGCCTCCAGGCGACGAACGCCCAGACCCTGCGCATCTCGAACATCAATCTCGCCACGTCGTCGCCGAACAACCCGTCGATCGGCGCCGAGGATGCGATCGGTCAGATCGATAACGCGCTCAACGCACTGCTCTCGCAGCGCGCGCAACTCGGCGCAGTCATCGTTCGCCTCAACGAAGATGCCAACAACAACAACGTCGCAGCCGTCAACCTGCAGGCCTCGGAATCATCGATCCGCGACCTCAACGTCGGCCAGGCGACCACCGAGTTCACGCGACTCCAGGTTCTCAACCAAGTCGGTACCTCGGTCTTGGCACAGTCGAACGCAAACGCCCAGTCGGTCCTCGGCCTCTTCCGCTAACTGCGGAACCGGTACTGACCAACGAAGAGGCCCGCTACGGCGGGCCTCTTTTTTTTGCGATTCCGCCGGCAGCCCGGCGGCTAACCTCCAAACCTCGGTATGCCGATGAGAATAAGGATGACTACCCGTGCACGCTCGGTGCGTCCCGGTGTTCGCAATGGCGTGCGACCCAGCAACGATTTACCGTTCGGACTCCCCCACCCGCCGACCGACTGGAATCAAAAACCGGCGGGTGTGAGTCTGTGCATGATCGTTCGAAACGAGGAGCGGTTCCTCGATCGGTGCCTGGCCAGCGTTGCGAAGCTCGTCGACGAGATCAATATCGTCGATACCGGATCCTCAGACCGGACGGTGGAGATCGCGCTGCGTTACGGGGCGCGAATCGAACATCGCGAGTGGCGAAACGATTTTGCCTGGGCGCGAAACGAGTCGCTAACGATGGCGACCCGGCGATGGGTTCTGCAGCTCGACGCCGACGAGGAGATTCTCCCGGAGACGGCAGACGTGCTGCGTCGTCTGAGGAACGTTCCGGCATATTTGACAGCGCTCTGGGTCCGCTGCATGAATCAGTCCGATCAATATCATGGGGGCGGCCAACTCTCGCACGTCATCACGCGTCTGTTTCCAAATCACGATCGCATTCGCTTCAGCCAGCCGATCCACGAATTTATCAGCCTCGACGGCAGCCCGCGTGGAATCGACGCCGTCGCCTCGCCGCTGAAGATCGTGCACTACGGATACATGGCCGAAATCGTCGCGCTGCGCGACAAGCACGCTCGAAATCTCGAAATCATCGAGGCGGCCATCAAGAACGACGATCGGGATGCGTACCACTGGTACAATCTGGGCGTCACGACATTTCTTGGCGGAGACAATCTGCGGGCCGTCGATGCCTTCGAGCGGATGTGGGAGCGTTGTAAGGACGAGTTGCGGGGCTTTACTCCCAACGGGCTTCAAATCTGGGCGGACACGTGCTCGGAGCGCCTCAACGATCCGCAGCGCGGCCTCGAGCTTGCGACGCTCTGCCTGCGCCACGCGCCGAACTACGCGAACGGACATTTTTCCGCCGGGAAAGCGCTCATGATGCTCGGGCGATACGAGGAGTCGCGCGCGATGTACGAGGCGGCGATCGCGGATGCTCCGCACAACGCGGCGCAATTCGTGGTCGACGACGAGGTCTCGGCCTGGAAGGCGCATTCGGAGATCGGCGCGACGTACGCCCTGCAAGGCGATCAGACTGCGGCGCTGCAATGGTTCGATCGAGGATTAGCCAATCGGCCCACGATCGGTCCGTTGCGTCTCAATCGTGCTCGCGTTCTAGAACGGCTGGGGCGTCTTCCCGAAGCCGAGGCGGAGTTTCGCGGTCTTTTTGAAGAAGTCGCGGACGAACCGACGATTATCAGCTTCGTCAATTTTCTCCTCGCGCACGACAAGGAAACCGAAGCGCTCGCGTGCATCGAGTCATCGCACGCGAAGGTTGGCCGCGAGGCGGCCATCACGCTGCTGATCGCGGCGGCAGCCGTCGAGCAGAAGCTGGGGTCCGGAGACGGCGAACGCCACTTGCGAATGGCCTTGGAGCTGGCCCCAGGCCGAGCCGAAATCCTCAATCCGCTGGAAGTTCTTTATACGCAACGCGGCGATCTTCGATCAGTCGAGGAACTGCGCGCGGCCGAACGCGCGACGGCGGCAGAACATGCGGCGGATTTTCTTCGGCGATCGAAATTGGCTCTCGCGACGAGCGAGTTCGATCGCGCCCTTGAAATCGCCCTGGAGGGTTTGCGTGCCCATGCATCCGATGCGGCCCTGGCCTACAACGCCGCGATCGCCCTTGTGAATCTTAACCGGAAAGTGGAGGCCTTACCCTACCTCGAAACGATCCGCGCCGAGTCGGGCTCGGTATTCATCCAAGGCAAATATCTGGAAGCCGTGCTGCTGCGCGAATTAGGGCATCACGGGCAGGCGCTGGAGTCGGTTGACGAAGTCCTACGGCAGGACGGCGATCAACTGGATGCCACGCTGCTGCGTTCGGGCATTTTGGAACAGCTGGGGCGCGAAGTCGAAGCCGAATTAGCTCTCGTCGTCGCAATGCCGCGCTCGAAACAACGGATCGCCGTCGAGCTTGCCGGCCTCTACCTACGGACGGGCCGCGTTCCCGAGGCAAAGCGGGTCGCCGAAGAGGCGCTCCTGTGACGCTGACTCCTAAATAAGCTCGCCGAGTCGGCCGAAACCTAAGGGAGATAGGATAGGAGGAGGAACATGGACGTTTCAGCCATCACGCCCGCGACGGGTTCTTTTGCCGAGCCGCCGGTCGCAGAGGCCGCCCCCGCGGCACCTTCGACAGCTGCCGGTGTCGCGACCGCTCCGCCCCCGGATCCTACGCACAAAAGCGGCACTCTTTTAGAGACCGTCGCCAAGCTTTTTGGTAAACCCGAGCACCCGCTATCGGCCGGGCTGGACGTGTCCTATCGCGTGAGCCATAATCCGAGTCAGGTCGTCACGGTGTTCAGCGACCCGCAAACGGGCAAAGAAGTCGCGCAATTTCCGGCCGAGATCGTCATACAGATCGCGGAGTTTTTCGACAAGCACTCCGGCGTCGCGCTGGATTCCAGCGTCTAAAGGAGAGCAATGTCAAGCACCGTCCCCGGCACAAACACGCCCCCGATCTCGTTTCCCGGTATCGCGTCGGGCATCGATTACAACTCGATCATTCAGAAGCTCACCACGATCGCGCTCGCTCCGGAAACGCGGCTCAACACGCAATCGGCCTCGATCAACGCGGCGAATCTGGAACTCATAAAAATTAACGGCCTGCTCGGGTCGGTACAGAGTTCGCTCAACGCGCTCTCGCAGCCGAATCTTTTTCAGACGTTCAGCGGCACGTCGAGCGCGACGAACGTCGCGACGGCTGCGGGTATTCCGGGCGTTCCGGCGACGCCGGGAACCTACGTTATCCAGTCCGTTCAGACGGCAACGTCGACGCAGATTCTCAGCGACACGACGGTCGGCCATAGCGAACGCGATCTTATTGGCAGCCCGGCCGCACCCTCCGATTCGGTCGCACTCTCAACGTCGTACGCCGCCATAACGCCGACCAACGGCTCGGGATCGAGCGGCGGAAAAGTTACGATCAACGGGGTCACCGTCGGGTACGACGTGACGACGCAATCGCTCGATACGATTCTTGCAAACATTCAAACAGCCGTTCGGGCGGCAGGCGATGCCGGCTTTTCGATCGGTTTTGTCGGCGCAACCGATACCGTGCAAATCTCGGATACGAATAAACCGGTCTCGCTGGGATCGGCCAACGATTCGGGGAACCTGCTCGACGTTTTACGCCTGACGCAAGCCGCCGTTACCAACACGCCGACTTCGGGCACGGTAACGGGCACGGCCGGGGTGGGCGGAATCAACCAGGCCACCGGACTCAACGCCGCCAGCGGCGCCGGATTTAAGACGCCGGTCACGTCGGGGACGATTACGATCAACGGCGTCACCATCACGATCGACGCCACCCAGAACAACCTGCACGACGTCCTCAACAACATCAACGCTTCCGCCGCGGGCGTGACCGCGTCGTACAATTCGTCGACGGGCGAGATATCGCTCGTCAACAAGAATTCGGGCCCCCAAAGCATCGTGTTGGGCGCCGGCGGCGATACGAGCAATTTTCTCGCGGCGAGCGGCCTGACAGGCGGAGCCGCCCAAACAACCATCGGGTCGCAGGCGAAAGTCGTCCTCTCCACGCCGGGTGGCGCGACGCAGACGGTTTACAGCAGCAGCAACAACGTCACGACGGCGATCCCCGGTATTTCGCTCAACCTCTTAAGTAATACGGTGCAGCCGTTCGAGGTAACAGTCGCCCAAGACAATTCGCAGCTCGTAAGCGCGATCAACACGTTCGTATCGGCGTATAACGGAGCGATCGGCGAAATAAACAGCGCGACGGCCTCACCCGTCGTCGTAACGTCAAACACGCCGCAGTTGCCGGGGAACACGAGCGCCCAACAGGTTGCCGGTGGGGTGCTCTTTAACAACGCCGACATTACGAGCGTGAAAGACCAGCTCGTGAACTTCGTCGGCGGCCTGTTTCAGGGAACCGCCGGAAAGCGCATCTCGCTTTCGTCGATCGGTCTGCAGCTCGACAGCTCGTTTACTCAGATCGTCTCGAACCCGTCGACGACTCCCAACTCAACGGGGCCGGTAACCACGCAGCAGCTCAATGGAACCGACGGCCTCTTGCAACCTCTCGACACGACGCAACTGCAAAATGCGCTTCAGTCGGACCCGACATCGGTTCAAAGTCTGTTTGGCGGATCCCAAGGTTTTATCAACCAGATCGGCACCTATCTGACCGGCGTTACGGGCGTACCGACGAACGTATCGTCGGGTCTGCTGGGCAACATCCCGCTCGTTTCGATCCTGCAAGGGTTCGAAAATGCAAATACCGCCGAAGTGCAGTCGATTCAAGAGCAAATAACGCAGATTACGGACAGTGCGAACGCGCAGGCCGATGCGCTGCGCGCCGAGTTCGTAAATAGCGAATCGCAATTAGCCGGCTACCAGGCGCTTCAGCAGCAATTGGGTTCGTTCTTTAAGGGTAACTAGGCGACGAGAGAATGAAACGTTCTGTAGAGCAGCAATACCTGGAAACGTCGATCGCCACGGCTTCGAAGGAAGACCTTATCGTTAAGATCTTCGACGTGCTGATCAACTCCGCCACGCAGGGACTTGAAACGCTCGTGCGGGAGCCCGGCGATATCGAGGCTATTCATAAACATTTGCTGCGCGCCCAACGAGCGCTCTGCCTACTGATGGGTTCGCTCGATATGGAGATCGGCGGCGACGTTTCCAAGAACCTGTTTAGAGTCTACGAATTTTGGCATCACGAACTCGTAATGGCAAACATGCAGAAGAGTGCTCTGCGCGTGGAGCGGCTACTGCCGGATTTCAAGGACTATCGGACGATGTGGAGCATCGCCGTTGCCGAATTCAAGCAGATTTCGAACCCTTCAAACGCGGTCGTGGCTTCGCCGGGGTTTGGCGCACCCATCAGCGGCGCGGGGCGTTTCGTTGCAGTCGGCTGACCCTGCGGGCCCTCGAGAGCCGCTGCTCGCGGCGTTACAATCCTTAGAGGAGCTGTGCGGCGAATTGGAAGCCGCATTACGGGCCTGCGACTGGGCGCGCGTCGCCGCTGCGATCGCGGACTCTCGCCGCCACATGCACGCCCTGGACAATGCTTTTGAGGGCGCCGCGAATGCACGCGACGAGCGTTTCGACGCTCACGTCATGACGCGTTTGCGCGCGATCGAAAAGACGCGCGAAGACCAGATGGCGAGGCTGGCTTTCTACAACGGCTCCGTTCGCGATCGATTGAAGTTGCTGGGGCGCGCGCGGGGTGCCACCCGCGGCTTCGGAAGCGTGAACCGCCGCCGGTCGTCGTTGGGGGCGCTGGACCGGTTGAGCTAACGATGCTCGGTCGGATAGATATATTCGATGGATGCCGGAACGTGCCGTTCGCCGGCCTCTCCGAGGCTCGAGTCCGCTGCGACTAGCGCGGGAGTACCGTCGGGCCGCCTGATCATCATGCGCGGGCCGCGCGTGACGGACGCCTCTTCCCATCGTTCCGGAAACGTTCGTTCGCTGCTTCGATCGAAGTGTCCGCAGCGCACGCCCGAATGCAAGAGAACGTGATGACCGGCCGCGCGCAGGGTTTCGCAGAAGAGGTAGTCTTCGTCGCAGACGCGTACGCGCCCGGCGACTTCTTCGATGTAAACGTGCGTTCGTAAAAAGGGCTGCGGCAAATCGCGCAGCGCGGAGGCGCGCACCAGGACGCAACCGAAGCCGACGCCGTCGACCGTAACGGGCGTCGTGCCATCGAAGCCTGGCGTGTTTGCCGACGTCGTGCGCCCGGGATCCCAATTCGCTACGGCCATCGGCCGGAGGCCGTCGCGCGAGTAGTAGAGCGCGCCAACGAGGGCGACCGTGGGATCTGCGAGGATCGCGTCGCAGAGCCGCTGCAGAGCGTCCGGCGGCAGCACCATATCGTCGTCGATCATAGCGACGAAGTCGGCTCCGCAGGTAAGGGCGTGGCGCAAGATCAGCTCGCGCTGCGCCGGAACGAAGTTGCCGGAAATCGTTCGCCGCTCGACCGATGTAACGCATGAAGGCAGGCGTAGAACGGACAAGCTGTCCAGAAAGGGGCGCGTGGGAGAGCCGCCCGTGGGGATTCCAATGAGTAATTTCATACAAATAGCGCGGCGAGCGCCGAAAGCAGCTGCCGCGCCGCGGCATCGAGCGACGAGTCGTTCGACGATAGTAACGCCGTCGTTCGATCGATGCGCATTCGAACGAAGAAGCGTTGAAGCGCGACGCCGGCAATCTGGGAATAGTTCCGCAGGGCGGAATTCGCGGACTCCGCCGCGGCGGTATCGTGCGCGATCCGAACGCGTTGGGCTTGCAATGCAAGCGCGAACTGACGGGCCTTTGTAAAGTCCCATCGGGAGCGCTCGTCGTACATTTTTCGCAGAACGGCGAGTCCGGGAGCGGACAGATCGCAGTCGAAGCGCACGAGATGCGAATCGGACGTTGCGGCCTGGGGCCGCACGGGCAGTTCGCGTAATTGGTCCAGGCGAACGTCGATCGTTCCCGCATATTCGGCGATCGGTTCTTTCTTGCCAAGCCGCTCGTGAAGGGCGATGCGCTGCAGCAACTGAGCCTGGGCGTCGTTGTGCTGCTTGAGACCCGTAATTTCCGAGCCGTCGGCGGCGGCCGTGCATGCGAGTGCGCCGCCGAGCATAAAGTGATTGAGCAGCGTCGGCGGTTTGCCGTTCGCGCTAAAGATCCGTTCGAAGAACGCAAGCGAGAGCCGATCCATCTGCCCGCTCACCACGATCGCGTCGCGAAAAGCGGCCGGCGAGGCGGCGGCTTCGGGCGCAGGGGCCGGCGCGGGATGGGCGGGCGGTTCGGCGATACCCTTCGGCGCCGATTCGAGCCCGGCATCGACGGCCTCGTGCACGAGGGTTTCTTCCTCGTCTAATTCATAAAACGGAAGCTCTTCAATCGAGGGTGGTGTTTCGGGCGGGGGTTCCGCGCGCTTTACTTCGTTGGCGAAGCTGGCGCTTGCGCCGGTTTTGCGGGAGATCGCAATCGATTGGGCCCCGATGACCGCCGCGTCGCCGGCGGTGACCCACGGTATGACGAGCAGCGGGGTCGTACCTTGCCGAATTCCGACCTTCCAGAGGAACGTCGCGCGCGATTTCGGCTCGAGCGCACCGATCGGCAGACCCTCGCCAAAGAAATCGCCGGCCGAGTCGTCGGACTCGGGCCGGCCGTCGCGCACGAACGTACCTTCTCGGTAGACGGACGCGGCCGGAAGCGGCGCGCCGGCGCGCAGGGCATGAGCCGGGCGGACGCCTTCGTTGGCAACGCTCAGTGAGAGCGTTACGACCGCTCCCGGAATGACGTCGACCGCCGGCGTGGCTTGCCCCTCGACCACGATCGTCGCGCTCCCGGGACCCAGGTCGTCCGGTACGTCGGCGCCTCCGATGCCGTCGGCATCCAACCCGGATTCCCACGTCGGCCGGGCCGGCGGCGCAACGCCGAGCGCGGCGCGCTGCAGGTCGAGCAGCCGCATATCCGCGCTGCCGTCGAAATCGGCTTCGCGCTTCATTTTTGCGGCCGGAGACGCGCGAAGAGGCGCTCGAAAAAACTGGGCGGTCTGAGGGTGACGATTGGAAGAGCCGGCGCCGGCGGTTCGGGGAGTTTCGTGGACGACGGCGGTGCGACGATGCCGCGCACGAGCATCGCGGCGCTTACGTGATCTTCGCGGACGAGCGTACTCGCGCGATCCGCGGCCGCCTGCATCGAAAGATGGGCGAGCATCGTAAGGCGGCGAGCTAGTCCCCCCGACCCTGCGACGAGCAAGTCGCGCGCCTCGGGAGTGAACAGCGGTTGACCCGAGGTGGCTCCCGCACGCGTCAGTCGAAAATCGACGATGGCGCCGGCGACCGATTCGTCGAGCGGTTCGAGCCGAATCCAGGAGTCCACCCGGTCGACTAGGTTCTCGCGATTGATGATGCGCCGCTCGAGTTCGCTTTGGCCGAAGAGCAAAACGTTGAGAAGTTTTTTCTGTGGAACGTGGTAATTCAAGAGAAGCCGCAGCGCTTCGAGATTCTCATCGCTCAGATTCTGAGCTTCGTCAATAATGAGAACCAGCGTGCGATTTTCTAATACTGCCGTTTCGAAGAAAAAATTCTTGAGCGCGTTCTTTAACGCGGCGCTCGAACGAGGCGGCAGCGAAAGGCCGAAGACGCGACCGACGGCGATCAAGAATTCAACTTCGGTAGCGAAGCTCGGATCGAGGATTTTGCCCAACGTGATCCGATCGTCGCGAAGGATGTCCTGTTCGAGCGCCCCGCAGAGGCTCGTCTTCCCGGTCCCCGGCTCGCCGAGGACGACGCTCAGGCCCCGCGATTCCTCAATAGAGGCGGCCAAGCGCTCCTTGGCCAGCCGCAAAGCCCCGAGTTCGCAGTAGAAATACGGATCGGCGGTATCCAAGAACGGGTCGCGTTCTAGACCGAAATAGCGATAGTACCGGGACATCTCGTCGGCGGTGTTCTTGCTCTCCACGAATCGAACCCGCCATGTCGAGGATTTTGAACGGTCCGTTCCCGAGCCGAGCGGCTAAATAAGCCTCGCTCTGGGCCCGATACCCCTAACATGTCAACAAAGGTTCGCAGGGCCGTTTGAAAGCCGTCATTCTCGCCGGCGGCCTCGGCACGCGTATAAGTGAAGAGACCGGCTCGCGCCCGAAACCGATGATCGAGATCGGAGGCAAGCCGATCCTCTGGCATATCATGAAGATCTACGGATCCGCCGGCATCAACGAGTTCGTGATTTGCTTGGGATACAAAGGGTACGTCATCAAAGAGTACTTTGCGAACTATTACATGCACACATCGGACGTCACGTTCGACCTTGGCAAAAACAGCATGCACGTCCACAGCAGTTCCACCGACCCTTGGACGGTGACCCTGCTCGATACGGGCGATGCGACCATGACCGGTGGCCGGTTGCGCCGCGTCGCTCCGTACATCGGCGATCAGACGTTCTGCGCTACCTACGGCGACGGCGTCAGCGATGTGGATATCGCGGCCCTAATCGCGAAGCATAAAGGATCGGGCTGCGCCGTTACGATGACGGCCGTTCAGCCGCCGGGACGTTTCGGGGCGCTCGAACTCGACGACGACCGGCTAAAGACGTTTCAAGAGAAGCCGTTAGGAGATGGCGGTTGGATCAACGGCGGCTTCTTCGTTATGGAGCCTTCCGCGCTTCAATACATCGATAACGACGAAGCCATTTGGGAGCGGGAACCGCTCGAACGTTTGGCCGCAGCCGGCCAAGTGAACGTTCACAAACACCACGGATTTTGGCAACCGCTCGATACGCTGCGCGACAAGCACACCTTGGACGACCTCTGGAGTTCGGGCCGGGCTTCCTGGAAGACCTGGTAATTTGCGATGACGCCAACGTGCCGCGGACGTATCTCGGTCGTTATACCGTCGTACAACTACGCTCATTTCATCGGCGATGCCATCGAAAGCGTGTTGAACCAGACCTATCGGGATGTGGAACTGATCGTAAGCGATAACTGCTCGACCGATAACACCGAGGCGGTCCTAAAACGCTACGCCGGCGATCCGCGTTTGAGCGTTTATCGCAACGAGCGCAACATCGGCATCATCCCCAACGTCAACGCCGGGTTGCAGCGCGCGTCGGGTGAGTTCGTGGCCTTTCTTTCGGCCGACGACTTCTTTTTGCCGAACCATCTCGAACGGACGTTGGCCGTTCTGCAGCAGCATTCGGAAGTCGATATCGTCTATACGGGAACGCTGCTCTCTCCGGCGTCCGGCATTCCGTACGCGGTCCGATCGATGCCTGGCCAGCTGCCCTTCGACTATGTCGATATTCGCGACGAACTCGTCGAGCTTCTTACGACGACGTGCCACGTGTGTCTGCCCACGGCGCTGTTTCGAAGGTCGCTGTTCGACGAGCTGGGCGCGTTCGACGAACAATTGCGCATCGCCGGCGACTGGGAGCTCGCGCTACGATTCGCTACCGCGGGAAAACGTTTCGCATATTTGCGCGACCCTTCGGTTTGCGTGAGGCTCCACGGGCCGCAGGCCTCGGGCGTCTCCGGATACGTCGCCACCGGTGACGACGTACGCGAGACGTTGTCGTTATTGGACCGCTACGCGACCTGGGAAAATCACGCCCGCTTTCGAGGATTCGAACGATCGATTGTTGAGCATCTGCACGGGAAGCTCAACGCGTTGAAGTCCGTCACGCAGGCGCCCGTGCTAGCCGCCGGCGATGAAGAAAAGTTTGCGCACATCGAGCGGCGTCTGACCGCGATGGACCTCGATACGAGCGGCAAACCTCCCGGTGCCGGCGATCTCGTCAGCGTCATCGTTCGGAGCGCCGGACGGTATCCGCAACTGCTTGAGAGCTTGGACTCCATCTCGACGCAAACGCACGAAAACTGGGAGATCGTCGTCGTCGAGGACGGTACGCCCGTATCGTTCGCGTCGGCCGTCGCGCGCCTCCCGTATTCCGCAAGAATCCGCTGCGTGCGCACGGATACGCCGCTTGGGGCGGCCGCCGCTCGGAATTTGGGACTTCGCATCGCGCGCGGACGATGCATCGCTTACCTCGACGAGGGAGATCGTTTCCGGCCGGAACATCTCGAAAGTCTGCTCGCCGCGCTTCTGCAAAATAGCGCGATGGCCGCCTGCGGCAGGGCGACGCTGGTCGTCAGTCGCTATTTGGACGGCACGGGAACGACTCGCGAAGAGTTGGTGCGCGTAAGCGGAGTATTCCGGGAGCCCGGCGAGGAGCGAGCGCTGCAGGTGGCCGGCGCGTTGCCGATCGGTTGCGTGCTCCATCGGCGCGAGGTTCTTTCGTTTACGAAGGGGTTCAATACGCAGCTTCCCGTGCTCGAAGACTGGGAGTTTCTTTTGCGCCTCGAGCAAGCGGGACGTATTCCGTATAACGATCTGCCTACCGTGGAAATCCATCGAACGATCGGTCAGGCGCCGCTCGCACCGCATCAAATTGAGTCCTACCTGCCGGTTCTCGATGCCGTACACGCCGCCCATCCGATCGGGGAGGACGAGCCCGCGCTCCGATCCCATCGCGTCGCGCATCGCGAGCTGCTATCGCAGACGCTCGCGCTCGCCAATCAGCTGACGAACAATACCGATGGTCTGGTGCTCCTCACGCGCGTTCTTTGCGGCCGTCTCTAGGCGTGGCGCGGCCCAGCGGCCGCTAACGCCATAATCCGATATTGCCGATAGAATCATTGTCCGCTACGTGAGGAAAGGCTTGGGCTGTAGATCGCCTTGGGGCGACGGCATGGCGTGTTGTTGCAAATGACGTTAAACTCGAATTTTTGGAGCGGGAAGCGCGTCTTTTTGACGGGGCACACGGGCTTTAAGGGCGCGTGGCTGGCGCTATGGCTGCAGCGGCTCGGCGCGGACGTTACCGGTTATGCGCTGGCCCCGGTCGCCGGCGAGCCGAGTCTCTTCGATCTAGCCGACGTCGAATCGTCGTGCCGGTCGGTTTTCGGCGATGTGCGCGACCGCGATCGTCTGGACCGAACGATGCGGGAAAGCCGCCCGCACGTCGTGCTGCATCTCGCCGCGCAAGCACTCGTTCGCGCGTCGTACCTGGATCCGGCGGGAACGTTTTCGAGTAACGTCTTAGGTACGGTGAACGTCCTGGACGTGGCACGCGGGGTCGCCGGCATCGATGCGATCGTCGTGGTTACGTCGGACAAAGTGTATGCGAACGACGGCTCCGGCAAACCCTATCGCGAAGACGACCGGCTCGGCGGCACGGACCCGTACAGCGCTAGCAAAGCGTGCGCCGAACTCGTCGTCGCATCGTATCGCGAATCGTATTTTCGGGAGATGGGCGTGCGGCTGGCCACGGCTCGCGCCGGAAACGTTATCGGCGGCGGGGATCGAGCGCAAGACCGGCTCGTGCCCGACATCGTTCGAGCCCTCGAAAGCGGTTCGACGCTGACGTTGCGCTATCCCGATGCGGTGCGCCCTTGGCAGCACGTGCTCGATCCGTTGCACGGCTATCTGCGCTTGGCCCAAGCGCTCGTGGAGGGTGCGAGTGCGTCTCGAGCCTGGAATTTCGGACCCGTCGACGACCGCGCGCACACCGTTGGTGAGTTGAGCGATCGCTTATTGTCGGCGTGGGCGACGGACGCGGTGTGGTTGCGCGAAACAGGAACGGCGTTTCGGGAGCATACCCTTTTGACGCTCGATGCGGCGGCGGCTGCGAACGAGCTGAACGTACGCTCGCGGTTATCTTTTGAAAAGACCTCCGAGTGGACGATGGACTGGTACCGAAGCGCTTTCGAGGGCGCCGATCCACGCGCGCTATGTCTCGACCAAATCGAACGCTACGAGGCGCTGGCGTGAAGACGTTGTCGTGTCGCGGCTGCGGTCACGAACTGCACGATACGTTCGTCGATCTCGGTGCTTCGCCGCTTTCGAACGCCTATATCGCGCCGGAACGGCTCGACGAGTCCGAGCGTCACTTTCCGTTACACGCGTTCGTGTGCTCGCACTGCTATCTCGTACAGTTGGGCGTCTTCGAGTCGCGCGAAGCGATTTTCAGCGACTACGCGTATTTTTCTTCATACTCCGAGAGCTGGCTGGAACACGCGCGTCGATACGTCGATGATAGCGCGCGGCGCCTCCAACTCGGAGCGGAGAGTTTGGTCGTCGAGTTAGCGAGCAACGACGGGTATCTTCTGCAGTATTTCGTCGAGCGCGGCGTGCCCGTCCTCGGCGTCGAGCCGGCGGCGAACGTGGCCGAAATCGGTCGTGGCCGCGGGGTTCGCACGGAAACGGCGTTTTTCGGGATCGATACGGCGCGGAGGCTAGTTGCCGAACACGGACGCGCAGACCTCATGGTCGCCAACAACGTCATCGCACACGTCCCGGATATTCACGACTTTCTCGGGGGCGCCGCGATCATGCTGGCCGAGCACGGCGAGATGTCGATCGAGTTTCCGCATCTCCTCCGATTGATTGAGGAGACGCAGTTCGATACGATCTATCACGAACATTTTAGCTATATCTCTTTGCTGGCGCTCGAGCCCATACTCGGGCTGCACGGACTGAGCGTCGTGGATATCGAGCAATTGCCGACGCACGGAGGGTCGCTGCGCGTCTGGGCGGCGCACCGCGGCCGCGGAGCGAACGCGAACGTGGAACGCATTCGGGAATTAGAACGATCGGCGGGATTACACGATCTCGCGACCTACCGGCGCTTCACGCAAGAGGTCGTCAGAGTAAAGCGCGAGTTCCTCTCGTTTCTGTTGACGTGCCAGAGCCGTGGCGAAACCGTCGTCGGATACGGTGCCCCGGCCAAAGGAAATACGCTGTTGAATTACTGCGGCGTGCGCGGCGACGCCCTCGCCTATACGGTCGATCGAAGCCCGCACAAACAAGGCCGGTATTTGCCGGGCTGCCGGATACCAATCTACGAGCCGCAGAAAATTTTCGAGACCCGTCCGCACTACGTCGTGATCTTACCCTGGAACCTGCGCGCCGAAGTGATGGAGCAGATGGGGGCGATACGCAACTGGGGAGGCCGATTCGTAACCGCAATACCGTCGCTGCGGATTCACGAATGAAGTTCGCTCGTACCACGCTGGAGGGGGTATTTCGGGTAGCCCTGGACTCCAAACCGGACGAGCGAGGCGCGTTCGTACGCGTCTTCGACGCGGCCGAGTTCGAGCGAGCCGGCCTAGCCATCGCCTTCCCCGAACAAAGCATCGCCATAAACACCACTCGCGGAACGATGCGGGGCCTGCATTTTCAGACTGCGCCGCACGGTGAAACGAAGGTGATTCGCTGCACGCGCGGCCGCGTGTACGACGTGTTGGTAGATGCGAGGAGAAACGCCTCGACCTTTGGGCTTTGGGAGGCATTCGAACTCTCCGAGAGTTCCCCCGAACTCTTGTACGTTCCGCCGGGAGTAGCCCACGGGTATCAAACGCTCGAGGACCGCTGCGAGCTTCACTACCTCATGTCTTCCCCATACCGCGCCGATGCAGCTAAGGGCATACGCTTCGACGACCAACGGCTCGGAATCGCCTGGCCGCTACAGATTTCCTTAATTTCCGAACGAGATCGCGCACTACCGAGCTTTGAGGCGCTCGATACGAGAGGGACGTAACGTGATGATTCCAGTTTTCAAACCATTGATTACCGCGGACGAAATAAACGCCGCCACCGAGGCGCTGGAGATGGGCTGGCTCGGGATGGGCAGCTACGTCGGAGAGTTCGAAGATGCTCTCAAAGCGTATATTGGCGCGGGCGATCGCTACGTTTGCGCCGTGAGCACGGGCCACGCGGCACTCCATCTGGCGCTGATGCTCGCGAACATCGGGCCCGGCGACGAAGTGATCACGCCCTCGTTCAACAACATCGCCGATTTCCAAGCGATTCTCGCCGTAGGCGCGCAGCCCGTATTTTGCGATATCGACGATGCGACGCTCTGCATCGACCTCGATAAGGCGGAAGCGCTCATCACCCCCAAGACGAAGGCGATCATCGTTATGGACTACGATTGCGTCCTGTGCGATCACGATCGCGTCGCGCAGATCGCGGAGAAGCACGGGCTGCGAATCATTCACGATGCGGCACATTCGCTGGGCTCGGAATATAAGGGCCGCAAGGTCGGCAGCTTCTCGGATATGACCATGTTCAGTTTCGATCCGGTCAAAACGGTCACGTGTATCGATGGAGGCGCGCTCGTCGTGCGCGATAAGGCCGATTTTCAGCGCTTGCGGGAGATGCGCCTCGTCGGCATGGGGCAACCCGCTGAGGTGATGTACCAAAACCAGCGCGCGTGGACGTACGACGTCAAGCATCTGGGATTCCGCTACCACATGGCCAATTTGCACGCCAGGATCGGTCTCGCTCAACTCTCCAAGATCGACGCGATCTCCCGAAGCCGCCGCGCGGCGTCGCTATTCTATAACGAGCGTTTTTCAGGGATTCCTGGCGTGCGCGTGCCGAAGACGACGTTCGAGGGCATCACGCCGTTCCTGTACTACATCCGCGTACCGGCCGCCGAACGCGACGGGCTCCGCGCGTACCTTAAAGAGCGCGATATCGATACCGGGATTCATTGGCAGCCGGGGCATTGGTTTACACTCTTTAGCCAGTGCCGTCGCGGTGACCTGAGCGTGACCGATCGCGTCGGCAACGAGATACTCTCGCTCCCGCTCCACTCGATGATGGAGCAAAGCGATCTCGAGCAGATAGCGTCGACGGTCGCGGCCTACTTCGCGGCCCGGCCGGCGGCAGTAAGCGCGTAGGACGCGTGCACCTCATTTCGCCGTCGGCGAGCATTTCGAAGCTGGCCGACTTGGAGGATTCGGTTAAAGGCTCGAAATTAATCGTCGGCGCGGGCGTTATGATCGATTCGTTTGTGAAAATAAAATTCACGGGGGGACTGGGGGATGTCGAGATCGGCGAGAACTCGCACCTAAACTCCGGAGTCGTGATCTATTCGGGAAACGGTCTGAAGATCGGGACGAACGTGCTGATTGCGGCGAACTGCACGTTCGCTCCGACAAATCACGAATACGAACGCCGAGACGTGCCGATCAATCGGCAACGCTTCAAGCCTAGCAAGGGTGGAATCGTTATCGAGGACGACGTGTGGATCGGCTCCAATTGCGTCATTCTCGACGGAACGATCTTGCGCCGCGGCTGTATCGTCGGCGCGAATTCGCTCGTGCGCGGCGAATGCGAGGCCTACTCCATCAACGTCGGTTCGCCCGCAAAATTTCTAAAATACCGGCCCGGGTAATCGAGCCGTGTTGCTGAGCTGTGAGCTTTCGACGCTGTACGGATACGTGGGCTCGTTAGTGGAGCGGGAATTTCCCGACGGCGCCGTCCACGACGTTCGGCCGCTCGTCGATCGCGTTCTCGAACGAATCGAATACTGTTTCGCGAACGTCGTGCTTCCCGGCTACAAACGGGGGAACGACGTGTATTTCAATCATCTGCACGGCGATCAATCGGCGGTGTTCTGGTATTACGCCTCAAACACGGCCTACGCGGAATTTGAAGACGAAACCCTCGCCGCAAAGTTTATGCTGCTCAATAAGGCGCGTAACGGGATCGTCGTCACGTATTCGACCAAACTCCCGGATCGTATGCTCTTGATCCATACGGTTGGATCGATGCTCGGCAAGGCCACCTACGGCGACTACTTCGTTGCGACGCAGAACGTGACGGTGGGGACTCAGCGAGGCAAGATGCCGCATTTCGGCGAGGGCGTGATTCTGTACCCCGGCTCGTCGGTGATCGGTGATTGCCGAATCGGCGATGGCGCCCGGATCTCCATCGGGACGGTCGTTTTGGATAGCGACGTCCCGCCGAATTGCGTGGCCGGCGGCAGTTCGGCTAAACCGGTCATTAAGGAGTCCGGCCGGAACGGGCTTTTGGACTACTTTGCCGTCGCCACGTAAAAAGAGGCGAGCAGGCGCACGCTCGGTGGCGGACGCGAAACAATCGAGATGCCGGAGGAACCCCATCGCGCCATTCGCGCTAGACCGCACCCTCCCGGCGTGCTATAATTCCCCGGTTGTCACTCACTACGCCCCGCACGGATGGGGGGCGTTTATGGTCTTCACTAGCGGTTGGTGCCAGGACGGCGGCCGGCCCGGGGACCAGAAAGGACCCTGACGGATGTCAGTCATTTCCATGCGCGCCCTGCTCGAAGCGGGCGTCCATTTCGGCCACCAGACGCGCCGTTGGAACCCCAAGATGAAGCCGTACATCTTCCAAGAGCGTAACGGCATCTACATCATCGATTTGGCCCTCACGGTCCAAAAGCTGCGCGAGACCTACGAAGCGGTCAAGCAGATGTCGCGCCAGGGCAAAGTCATTCTCTTCGTCGGCACCAAGAAGCAAGCGCAGGACGTCGTTCGCGAAGAGTCCGAGCGCGCCGGCACCTACTTCATTAACCAACGCTGGCTGGGCGGCACGCTGACCAACTTCTCGACGATCCAGAAGCGCATATCGCGCCTGCGGGAGCTCGAGGGAATGAAGCAGCAAGGCGATTTCGACCGCCTTCCCAAGAAAGAAGTTGCCAAGCTCTCCGAGGAGATGGGCAAGCTCGAGCGCTTCTTGGGGGGCATTAAAGACATGCACCGCCTGCCCGACGCGATCTTCATCGTGGACCCGAAGAAAGAGCGCATCGCGGTTCTGGAAGCTCGCAAGCTCAAGATTCCGATCATCGCGGTTATCGATACCAACTGCGACCCCGACGAGATCGACTATCCGATCCCGGGCAACGACGACGCGATTCGCGCCGTCAGGCTGATGGTCAGCAAGATCGCCGACGCGATCATCGAGGGCAAGACCGAGAACGAGAGCGCGCACGGCGGCGACGAAGAGAACGTCGATTACAGCGCCTACGCCGAACCCGAAGTGGTCCCGACCCTCGCCGAGGCCGAAGCCGCCGCCGGCTAAGCGGCAAGAACGAGAAGCATCGTCGCGAAGGAGAGGCTCGAACGGCCTCTCTTTTGCGACCTACCGAACATACTGGAGATAACGTGTCGACCGTGGCATATTCACCCAAAGCCGAAGAAGTAAAAAAACTGCGCGACGCGACCAGCGCGCCGATGATGGACTGCCGCAAGGCGCTGCTCGATACCGAGGGCGACTTCGAGAAGGCCAAGACCGTGCTGCAAGAGCGCGGCGCCACGCAGGCCCAGAAGAAGGCCGAGCGTTCGGCAAACGAAGGGATGGTCGCATCGTACATTCACGCCGGCGGCAAGATCGGCGTGTTGGTCGAGATCAACAGCGAAACCGATTTCGTCGCGCGCAACCCGAAGTTCGGCGAGCTCAGCCGCGACATCGCAATGCACATCGCGGCGATGTCGCCCAAGTACATCGACCGCGAGGGCGTTCCCGCCGAGACCGTGGCGCACGCGCGCGCAGAATTCGCGCAAAACGTTCCGCCCGGCAAGCCGCCCGAAGTCGCGACCAAGATCGTCGAAGGCAAGCTCAATAAGTGGTACGAGGAGCACTGTCTGCTCGATCAGCCGTTCGTCAAGGACGACAGCATGAGCATCGGCGATTTGATCAACGGCGTCGTCGGCGTGCTCGGCGAAAAGATCGTCGTTCGCCGTTTCACCAAGTACGCTCTGGGAGACCAATAACCACTTGCAAGCCACGCAGCCGAAATACGCCCGCGTTCTTCTGAAGATCTCCGGCGAAGCGTTCTCCGGGACGGAGACCGGCGTCGACGTGAACACGACGCGCGCGATGGCTCACCAGATCGCGGAAGTCAGCCGCGCGGGCGTCTCGGTGGCCGTCGTGGTCGGCGGCGGGAACATCTGGCGCGGCAAGGTCCACGAGGAAGCCGGCATGGACCGCGCGACCGCGGATTATATGGGCATGCTCGCGACGGTCATCAACGCGCTCGCCTTGCAGGACGCGCTCGAGCGTATGGGCGTGCCGTCGCGCGTGCAAACCGCCATCGCGATGCATCAGATTGCCGAGCCGTACATTCGGCGGCGAGCGATCCGTCATCTCGAAAAAGGCCGCGTCGTGATCTTCGCGGCGGGTACCGGCAATCCGTACTTCACCACCGACACGACCGCCGCGCTGCGCGCGGTCGAAGTCAACGCGCAAGCGATTCTCAAGGCGACGAAAGTGGACGGCATTTATTCGGCCGATCCGAAGAAAGACCCGACGGCGACGCGCTTCGACCGGCTCGACTATCTCGAGGTGCTACAGCGCGGTTTGGAAGTGATGGATAACACCGCACTCACGCTGTGCATGGACAACAATCTCCCGATCGTCGTCTTCGATATGGCCGAGCCCGGCAATATTCGCCGCGTGATTTGGGGCGAGAACATCGGAACGTTCGTGGGTAAAGACGCGAGCAGAGTTCCGCAAACGCTGTAAGCTGGAGTTAGGACGCGATGTCGGATACGTTTTTTAAAGACACCGAGACCAAGATGACCAAGGCGATTGAAGCGACTCGCTCGGAATTCGCGTCGATCCGCACGGGGCGCGCGACGCCCGCGCTGCTCGATCGCTTGCACGTTGAGGCGTACGGCTCGGCCGTCCCGCTCAAACAAGTCGCCACCATCAGCGCGCCCGACGCGCGTTCGCTGCTGATTCAAGCCTTCGACCGCAGCACGGTCGGCGACATTCGCAAGGCGATCGAGAAGAGCGATCTCGGGCTCAATCCGAACGTCGACGGCAGCACGATTCGCTTGAGCGTGCCGTCCCTCAATGAAGAGCGTCGCCGCGAGCTCGCCAAGCTCATCAAGAAGAAGGGCGAAGACGGCAAGATTGCGGTTCGGAACGTTCGCCACAAGGCGCACGACGATCTCAAAGTGCAGCTCAAAGATCATTCGATTACCGAAGACGATAACAAGCGCATGCAGGACCAGCTGCAAAAATTGACCGATCGCTACGTTAAAGAGATCGATTCGCTGGTCGCATCCAAAGAAAAAGAGATCATGGAGGTCTAGACGGCGATCTCACACGCGGATCTCGTTTTGATGCCGGAGACGGACGCGCGCCGCGCGCTAAGCGGGCGCGCGCTCGTATTTTCCGTCCTCGCGCCGGTGGGTTCGTACGCCGGCGTCGGGACGCTGCGCGTGTTGCGCGTTCGCGTCGTGCCCGGCGCGCCGCTCGAACCCGAGCGAATCGAACTCGCCTGCGGCTACGAATCGTATACGCCGTTGAACCGGCCCGAGTCGGGCTCGTGAGCGTCGCGAAACCAGTCGCCGGCCCGCCGGCGCTCGATCGCGAGCGGCTGCCCAAGCACGTGGCGATCATCATGGACGGCAATCGACGTTGGGCCAAAGCGCGCGGCCTGCCGGCGGCCGAAGGCCACCGTCGCGGCATCGTCGCGCTGCGTCACGTGACGCGGGCGGCGAGCGACCTCGGCATACCGATCGTGACGGTTTACGGTTTCTCGACCGAAAACTGGCGGCGCGATTCAACCGAGATTTCGCTCTTGCTCGATCTCTGCGTGTTCTTCGCACGCAACGAGCTTGCCGAACTGCAGCACAATAACGTTCGCGTCAACGTGATCGGCGATTACGCCGCGCTGCCGCGAGCCTCGCGCGAGGCGCTCGATGGGTTGATGGAGCGCACGGCTTCCAACACGGGGCTGCTGCTCAATCTCGCGATCAACTACAGCGCGCGCGACGAGCTGCGCCGAGCGATCGAGGCGATCGCCCGGGACGTGGCCGCCGGCCGGCTCGATCCGGGGTCGATCGACGACGAACGGATCGCGTCCTATCTCTATACGGCCGAACTGCCCGATCCCGATATTTTGATTCGACCAGGCGGCGAGCATCGGCTCTCGAACTTTCTGCTCTACCAGGTCGCCTACACGGAGCTCATCATGAGCGACGTCTTCTGGCCGGACTTTGGTAAGGATGAGTTCGTACGAGCGCTGATCGAGTATCAAAAACGGCAGCGACGTTTCGGGGGAGCATGACCGCGGCGCCCAGCGCGCAGGCGCGTCCGATAACCCTTCGTAGGATCGTCATGGGCGTGCTGCTCGCCGTCATCGGCCTCGCTGCGGTCGTCTATCCGTGGGCGTTCTATCTGCTCATCCTCGCCATCGGCGTCGCGAGCCTGTACGAGCTCTCGAACCTCTGCGATATCAAGGGACAACCGCTGGAATATCCGGTCGCGGTGATCGGCGTTATCGCCTATATCGCGCTCTCGGTCTTTGGCCTCATCCACAAATGGGAAGGCGCGCTGCTGGCGGCGATCGTCATCGCGACGTTTTGGCTCGGCATCTACGGCGAAGAGAAGGGCTACTTCGCGCGCACCGCCTACACGCTGCTCGCCGTGCTCTACATCGGCAAGCTGCTCACCTATTTCGTCTTCATCCGTCAAGTGCCGGTAACGGGTCTTTCGTGGACGGTCTTCGTGATCGTGCTCATCGCCATGACCGACATCATGGCGATGGTCGTTGGTTCCATGATCGGCCGCACGAAGTTGACCCCGACGTCGCCGCGCAAGACGCTCGAAGGATCGCTCGGCGCACTCTTCATCGTGACGCTCTTGGGCGCCGCTCTCGGCGCCTCTCCATTCTTGCACATGCACTGGTGGCAGGGTGCGGTCCTCGGCGCGCTGACGTCGCTTGCGGCGCAGGCCGGCGATTTGGTCGAGTCGGCGCTCAAGCGCGACGCCGGCGTCAAAGATACGGGAACGGCGATTGCGGGGCACGGTGGCGTGTTGGACCGGTTCGATTCGTATTTGTTCGGCGGTATGGCGTTCTTCGGGACGCTGCATCTGCTCGGCTTCTTACAAGTACAGTAGCGTGTCTCGCAAACGCGTCGCCATCCTCGGTTCTACCGGCTCGATCGGTACGCAGGCGCTCGACGTCGCGGCCCGACATCCCGAGCGTTTTGAGATCGTCGGACTCGCCGCCGGAAAGCGCGTCGAAGCATTGCGCGCCCAAGCCGCTCGATTCGGCGTGGGCGTTATCGCGAGTGCCGAAGACGGACCCGCGGGACTCATGCGCGTTGCCGTCGAGAGCCGGGCCGAGATCGTCCTCGCCGCAACCGACGGCTTCGTGGCGTTCGATGCGGTCTTTGCCGCGGTCGAACGCGGCATCGATATCGCCGTTGCGAACAAAGAGCTGATCGTGGCGGCAGGCGAGCTGTTGGTGGAGTCGGCAACCCGCAGCGGGTCGCGTATCGTGCCGGTCGATAGCGAACATTCGGCGATCTTCCAGCTGCTCGTCGGCGAGCACCCGTCTGCGGTTCGCACGATCGTGCTCACGGCCTCGGGCGGTCCGTTCTGGCGGAAGACGCAGCGCGAGATCGAGCGGGCGACTCTCGAGCAAGCGCTCGCGCACCCAACTTGGCAGATGGGCGTCAAGAATACGATCGACTCGGCCACCATGATGAACAAGGGCTTGGAAGTGATCGAAGCCAGCCGCCTCTTCGGCCTCGACGGCGACCGGATCGCGGTGCTCGTCCATCCTCAATCGATCGCCCACGGAATGGTCGTCTTCACCGACGGCAGCGTCAAAGCACAACTCAGCGCCCCGGATATGCGCCTGCCGATCGGCTACGCGCTTGCGTATCCGGAACGCCTGGCTCCCATGCTCGGAGAGGCCGGTTCTGCTGATGGGGTTTTGGAGGCTCTTGGGGGGCGGGGGGGCGAGGGGGTGCTTCGGTATGAATTCGAACGGCCGGATTTCGAGCGGTTTCCGTGTTTGCGGCTGGCCTACGAAGCGCTGGCGGCGGGCGGAACGGTGCCGGCCGTGCTCTCGGCAGCAAACGAAATCGCGGTGGCGGCGTTTGTAGAGGGTAGGATACCATTCGTGGCCATCCCGGCCGTTATCGGAAACGTTATACAGCAGACCCCCCGCGCCGACGTATCATTAACAGCGGTTCGGCAGGCCGACCAGGCGGCGCGCGAGTGCGCCCGTGCGATCGTCGGCGAACTGAGCCAACGGATAGAGGTATAGATGCTCCTCGGACTCATCGATCTGGTCGAGATCGAAAAAATCGTGATCTTTCTGATCGTTCTCTCGGTCCTCATCGTGTTGCACGAGTACGGACACTTTATCGTCGCGCGCCTCAACGGCGTGCGCGTCAACGAGTTCGCGATGGGAATGGGCCCCAAAATCTTCGGCTGGACGAGCAAACGAAGCGGCACGATGTACTCGTTACGCGCGCTGCCGATCGGCGGCTATTGTGCGATGCAAGGCGAGGACGGCAAGACCGCGCAGTCCGAGCAGCAGCGCGAGTTCCGCCAGTCCGGTACGCACGAATCCGATAACTTTCAAGCCAAGAGCCCCTGGCAGCGTTTGGCCATCGTCGTGGCCGGGCCGGTCGCGAACTTCATCCTCTGCTTTCTGATTCTGCTCGTGGCGGCGCTCGCATTCGGCGTTCAGGGCAACAAAGAGCAAGCCGTCGTGGGTCCGATGATCGCCGGGTTGCCCGCGCAGAAAGCCGGCTTACACGTCGGCGATCGCATCGTGACGCTCGACGGGAAACCCGTGACCGGGGGCGACGAACTCGTTAAAGTCATTCACGGTTCGCTCGGCAAGCCGATCGCGATCGGCTACCAGCGCAACGGCGTCGTCAAGACCGTGAACGTTACGCCGGCTGTCTGTCCGAAACCCAATCCCCCCGGTCAAGGCTGCATCGGGTTCACGCCCATTGGCGCGTACAGCCGCGTCGGGTTTACCGAGGCGGTGCGCGACAGTTTTATCGAGTTCGATAACATCGCCACGCAGACGATCGGCGGGCTCGTGATGCTCGTGAGCCATCCGCAACGCTACGCGGGCGGCGTGCACAGCATCGTCGGCATCGGGCAGGCCGCAACGACCATTCAAGACTTCGGCTGGGGAATGTACCTGGGCTTCGCCGCGACGATTTCGTTTGCGCTCGGTCTCTTTAACCTCTTGCCGATTCCCGCGCTCGACGGCGGGCGCGGAGCTTTCATCATCGCCGAACTCTTTCGCGGCAAACCGGTGGATCCCGAGCGCGAAGCGATGGTTCACATCGCGGGCTTTGCGGCGTTGCTCGCGTTCATCGCGATCGTGACGTTTCGCGACATCGCCAACATCGTCCAAGGTAAGGGAATCTTTTAAGTGATCCGCCTCCGTCGAGCGAGTAAACCGGTCTTTCTCCAAAATAAAACCGGAAAACCGGATGCCAAAAGCGTGTGGATCGGCGGCGATCATCCCGTCGTCGTGCAATCGATGACCACCACCGATACCGCCGATGCCGACAAGACGCTCGAGCAAATCTACGCGCTCGCAATGGAAGGCTGCGAAGTCGTTCGCGTCACCGTCAAAGACGCGCCCGACGCCGCCGGGCTGCCCGCAATCGTTAGCCGCTCGCCCGTTCCGATCGTCGCCGACATCCACTTCGATCATCGCATGGCGTTAGCGGCCATCGAGGCGGGCGTCGCCAAACTGCGCTTGAACCCGGGCAATATTCGCGACGTCAACAAGACGCGCGAAGTTGTCGAAGCCGCCAAAGCTCGCGGCATCCCCATCCGCATCGGCGTGAATATGGGTTCGCTCGCACCGGACTTGGAGAAGACGCTGGGCTTGAGCCCCGAAGCGATGGTCGAGTCGGCGCTGCGCCACGTGGTTCAGCTCGAAGATCTCGGCCACACCGACATCGTCATCTCGCTCAAAGCGCACGACGTCATCACCACGGTCGGCGCGTACCGCCTGATGGATCGGCGCCTGCGCGAACGCAACACGCCCTACGCCTTGCATCTGGGCATCACCGAGGCGGGAATGCTGCGCGACGGAACGGTCAAATCGTCGATCGGTCTGGGAATTTTGCTCTTCGAGGGCATCGGCGACACGATCCGCGTTTCGTTGGCCGCCGACCCGGTCGAAGAGGTTCCGGTCTGCTGGGGAATCCTCAAGTCGCTGGGTCTGCGCGAGAAGGGCTTCGAGATCACGGCCTGCCCGTCGTGCGGCCGGGCCGAGATCAGCGTGCTCGAATTGGGCCGCAGCGTCGAAGCGATTGCCAAGGAGTACACGGCACCGGTCAAAGTCGCCGTCATGGGCTGCGTGGTCAACGGTCCCGGTGAATCCAAGATGGCCGATGTCGGCGTTGCCGGAGGGAAGGGCAAGGGCGCGATCTATCGGGCCGGCGAGTTGGTCGGCACGTTCCCGGAGACCGAACTCCTGGGCGCCCTGCGGTTAGAGATCGAAAAGGTGATTCGTGAAAAGTATCCCAGCTACGCACACGAGTTAGCTCCAAGCTAATGGAACGCGGGATGACGATGGCGATCACCGCGGTGATCGCGCTCGCGGTCTCGATGACGCTCGCGTTCTCGCGCCCCGTCGAGGTGCGCGTCGACGGTCAGCGCTTGCTCAGCGACGTTCCTCCCGTTTCGACGGTCTCGGACCGCGTGTACGTTGCGCTTCGGCCGCTTGGCGATGCCCTTGGCGCCGTAACGCACTACGACGAAAAGACCGGCCAAATCGACGTCGTGCGGGGCGACCAAACGCTCAAATTACGTGTCGGCGACACGCACGCGACGCTCAACGGCATGCCGATGACCCTCAAGCATACGCCCTTTCGCGTTCGCGGCCGCGTGATGGTCAACATCAAGTCGCTGGCTCGCGCGTTCGGCGTTCGCGTGCGCTACGACAAGCGAACGGCGCGCATCGACGTTCAAACGCCCGGCGTCATCGAAGCCGGCGCGCAGCCGGGCGCGCCCTAGCTTCGCCAGAGCGCGATCACGTAAACTCGAGGCCCTCCGGTTCGATCACCGGTTCGATCTCCTCGGGATTCGACTTTCGGAACCCATAGGCGAAGTAGATGATCAAACCGATCGCCAGTGAGATGATGAAGCGGATCCAGGTGAGCGACGTCAAGCCGAAGACCGCTAAAAAGCCGGAGAAGAGAATTCCCAAGAGCGGAAACCACGGAACGAACGGCGACCGAAACGAGCGCGGCAAGTCCGGCCGCGTGCGGCGCAGATAGATCACCCCCGCGCAGACGACCATAAAGGCCATGAGCGTGCCGATGTTGACCAGATCGAGCAGCACCGTAAGCGGAACGATCAGCGTTAGTAGTGCCACGCCTACCCCCGTAATCATCGTCATGAGCATCGGCGTCTTGAAACGCGGATGGATCTTCGCCACGAACGGCGGCAGCATGCGGTCGCGCGCCATCACGTAAAAAATGCGCGTCTGACCGAGCAGCGAGGAGAGCGCGACGCTCGTGGTGCCGGCGATGACGCCCAGCGTGATCGCCCAATTTGCAAACCAGTTGTGCAGCGGGGCGATCGCCGCTTGGAGCGCGGCGTTCTGATCGACCTGCTTCCACGGCACGTCGCCTACGAGCACGATGGCGACGGCGCAGTAGATGACCGTGCCGATGAGCAGCGCACCGATCACGCCCATCGGCACGTCGCGTTTGGGATTCTTGCATTCCTCGGCCGTCGTCGTGGCCGTATCGAATCCGATGTAGCTAAAAAAGACGAGTGCGGCGCCGGGAATGATGCCGACTCCGTTGCCGCCCGAAAATGGGGTGAGTTTGCCCCACCCTTGCGTGATGAACGGGTGCAGGTTTTGCGGGTGAAAGATCGTGATCCCAAAGGCGACGAAGACGATGAGCGCGCCGATCTTCAACACGACGAAGACGTTGTTCGTGGTCGCCGTTTCGCGGATGCCGATCGAGAGCAGCAGCGAGAGTAAGATCACGAAGACGGCGCCGACGATATCGTACTGCGAGTGGAGAAGATCCCAGCCCATCGGATTCCACCACGGTCCGTGAACCACCAGATGCGAGGTCTGCGCCCAGGTTGGAAGCGCCACGCCGAAGCCTTGGAGCGCGCTCTGGATCGCGCCCGAGAATTGTTGGGCGACCGGCGCGGCGCTGACGCCGTACTCGAAGAGCAGACTGAACCCGATGATCCAGGCAACGAGCTGTCCGAGCGTCGCATAGGCGTAGGTGTACGCCGATCCCGCGATCGGCACCATCGCACCCAGTTCCGCATAACAGAGTGCCGCAAAAAACGACGCGATGCCCGCGAGCAGATACGAGATGATGATGGCGGGTCCGGCGAGTTTGATCCCCGGCCCGATGGTGGTGAAGATACCGCCGCCGATCATGGTCCCGAGGCCGATGGCGACGAGGTCCTTGGCGGTGAGCGCCCGGCGGAGAATCCGCTGGTCGGCAATCGCGCGGAGTTTCTCGATGTTGGTGGTTGCGAAGAGTTTGGAGGCCAAGGACATTCGAGCCCGGTTCGCAGGAAGCGCCGCCTCGTCCCCCTCAAGTGTGTCCCCATGAAGGACTACGAGCGCAGCGGCCGTCGCGAGGTCTATCGCAATCCGTGGCTCTCATTTGAAGTGTACGACGTCGTTCATCCCAGCGGCGCGACGGGCGAACACGGGCTCGTCGTTACGCCCCCGGCATCGGCCGCGATCGTGGCCGACGGCGGCGACCTGCTCTTCGCGCGTCAACCGCGATTCGCCGTGGATGCGATCGCGGTCGAGGTCGTCAA
>DATBTN010000074.1 GCA_036559195.1 Candidatus Baltobacteraceae bacterium | reverse complement strand
TCAAAATGAAACCACTGGGGGGCGTCGCGAAGTCTGTATATCGGGAGAGCCGACGGCTTCCCGTCTTCCATAAGATACCAACAAATACACCGGAGAGGACCACGCGTGAGCACCACCCTGGAGCGTATCGCCCCGTTTACGAACGACCCGATCAAGACCTATTCCGATCCCGCCGATGTCGCCGCCATGCAGGCCGCGCTCGCCGCCGTAAAGGCGCAGCTTGGCAAGAGCTACCCCCTCGTGATCGACGGCGAGCGGATCGAGACGGAGAAGAAGATCCGGTCGATCAATCCGGCCAAGCCCGGCGAAGTCGTCGGTATCGTTTCGTCGGCGTCGCGCGAGCAGGCCACGCGCGCGATCGAGATCGCACACGAGCGCTTCGGGAGTTGGAAGAATACGCCGGCGCAAGAGCGTGCGAGCTATCTCTTCAAGGCGGCGGAACTCGTGCGCGCGCGCCGATTCCATTATAACGCGCTGCTCGTGCTCGAAGTCGGCAAGAACTGGATCGAAGCCGACGCCGACACGGCAGAAGCGATCGACTTTCTCGAATTTTACGCGCGCGAAGCGCTGCGGCTCGCGCAGCCACAACCCCTCACGCCGATCCCCGGCGAAGACAACGAGTTGCGGTATATTCCGCTCGGCGTCGGCGTCGTGATTCCGCCTTGGAATTTTGCGTTCGCGATTATGGCCGGTATGACGTCGGCCGCAATCGTTTCGGGCAACACCGTCGTGCTCAAACCGTCGAGCGATTCGGCCATTATCGCGGCGTGGTTCGTCGATCTTCTGCACGAAGTTGGAATACCCAACGGCGTTGCGAACTTCGTGCCCGGCAGCGGCGGCGCGATCGGCGATGCGATCGTCGCGCATCCCCTCACGCGTTTCGTTTCGTTTACCGGCAGCAAGCAAGTTGGTTTGCACGTAAACGAGCTCGCGGCCAAGACCGTGCCCGGGCAGAAATGGATCAAGCGCGTCATCGCGGAGATGGGTGGTAAGGATTCCATCATCGTGGCGGCCGATGCCGACGTCGACGCGGCGGTCGAGGGCGTAGCCGTATCCGCGTTCGGCTTTCAAGGACAGAAGTGTTCCGCCGCCTCGCGTGCGATCGTCGATGCGTCGATTTACGACGAGTTCGTCGAAAAACTGCGAACGCGCGTGGCGAAGATGACGGTCGGCGATACGACCGATCGCGAAATGTACATGGGGCCGGTCGTCAACGAAGGCGCCATGAACGACATCTTGCGCTACATCGAAATCGGCAAAAAAGAAGGCCGTCTGATCTGTGGAGGAAATCGCATCGGCAGCGACGGGTACTTCCTCGAACCGACCGTTATTGCCGACATCGCACCGGATGCGGTGATCGCGCAGGAGGAGATATTCGGACCCGTTTTGGCAGTTATCAAGGCGGCGAATTTCGATAACGCGCTCGAGATCGCGAACAACACCGAGTTCGGATTAACGGGCGCCGTGTTTTCGAAAGATGCGGCGAAACTCGAACGTGCGAAGGACGAATTTTTCGTCGGCAATCTGTATCTCAATCGCAAGTGTACTGGCGCGCTCGTCGGCGGCAATCCCTTCGGCGGATTCAACATGTCGGGAACCGATAGCAAAGCGGGCGGCCAGGATTACTTGCTGCTCTTCACGCAGGCGAAATCGATCTCGAAAAAACGCTAGAGAGCGCCCAGACTCCCCGCAATGCGTCCGAAGCGATCGCTTCGGGCGCATTCGTTTTCATCGCCGTAGCGAATTAGGAAAAACGAACGTGATCGACACGACTCTGCGATTACTCCCGAACGCGGACCGGCGCATTCGTCTCGGACATGCGTGGGTATTCAGCAACGAAATCGATACGAAAAAGACGCCGCTCGCCGCATGCGTTCCCGGCCAACTAGCGGCCATCGTCGACGCGCGCGGCAAAGGCGTCGGCATCGCATACGTCAATCCGGGCGCGCTCATCTGCGCGCGCGTGCTGACGAGCGACATGCGCGCCGACATCGACGCAAACTGGTTCGAGTCGCGAATGCGGCGCGCGCTGCGCTCGCGCGACTCGATCTACCCGACGCCGCACTATCGCGCGATCTACGGCGAATCCGACGGCCTTTCCGGAATCGTGGTAGATCGTTACGGGCAAACGCTCGTCGCGCAGCTTAACACCGCGGGCGCGATCGCGTTGCGCGAGCCGATTCTGGAGGGGCTCGCGCGCGTGTTCGAGCCCGCCGGCATCGCGCTGCGAACGGCGGGTTCCGTGCGCGCGCTCGAAGGGATCGACGGTCTCGACGAGACCGTCGGGGAGGTTCCCGACGTCGCCGAAGTCGTCGAAGGGGACGCGCGCATGCGCGCGCCGCTGCGGGGAGGGCAGAAGACCGGATACTTTTACGATCAGCGAGACAATCGGTCGCGCCTGGTTCGCTACGTTCGAGGTAAACGCGTGCTCGACGTATATTCGTACGTCGGCAGCTGGGGCGTGCGTGCGATGCAGTTCGGTGCCGCTAGCGCGACGTGTATCGACAGCTCCGGATTCGCTCTGGAGCTAGCGCGGGAGAACGCGCGCGCGAACGGTGTGGAGTTGGCGACCGAAGAGGGCGACGCGCTCGCTATTCTCGACGGGCTGGCGAGCGCGGGCGAACGCTTCGATGTGGTGATCGTGGATCCGCCCGCCCTAATCAAGCGCAAACGCGATATCGCGGCGGGAGAATCGCACTACGAGCGCTTGAATCGCGCGGCGCTGCGCGTGCTCGCAAAGGACGGCGTCTTGATCTCTTGCTCGTGCTCGCATCACCTCGCTCCCGCGAGCCTGCAGCGCGTGATTCTGCACGCGACGCGCGCCGAGAACCGCCGGGCTGCGATCCTCGAGCGTCACGGACACGCGCCGGATCACCCGATCCATCCGGCGATGCCCGAAACGGAGTATCTCAAAGCGTTCTTCGCTCGTGTGTCGTGAAGCTCACATGACTCGGGAAATCGGCAACGAGATGCCGGCGATGCGCAGGAAGGGATCGTCCGCCCGTTTGGCCGGAAGCCGGAGCCGCAGCTCGCAGTAGTCGAAGATGATTGGAATGGTGGGACGGGATTCGCTCACGTGATGTACCCTCTGTAGGCGGATTGCTGGTGTACTAACCTGTCATCATGCTACGCCGGATATAGTAACTTGTCAATATACTTTGACGGTGCTATAGTACGCGTATGGCAGATCGCACGTCCGCGCCCGACCGGCTCGAAGTCCTCCGGGAATTCGTCAATACCGTCGAGCTGGAGACCGGCGAGGATCTGCTCGAACGGCCCGAGGACGCCGGCGCCTGGTTTAGCCGGCACGGCATCCCCCGGCCGGAAGCCACGGAGCTCGCCCGCGTCCGGGCCTTTCGGGAACGATTACGGGGCGTATTGCTCGCCAACAACGGCGACGGCAGCGCCGATACCGCCTGGAGCGCCCTCGCTCCGGAGGCCGCCCACGCGCCGATGCGCCTAACCATCGATGGCGGGGCGAAACCGCGGCTGGCTCCGGCCGGCGCCGGGGCCGACGGCACGGTGGGCGCTTTCCTCGCGATCGTCTACGACGCCGTCGCCGACGGAACGTGGGCTCGCCTGAAGGCGTGCGCCAAAGACTCGTGCCGGTGGGCATTCTACGACCGATCGAAAAACGGGTCGGGCACCTGGTGCAGCATGGCGGTCTGCGGCAATCGCGCGAAAGCGCAGCGCCGCCGTTTACGGGACCGACAAATCTCGTAGACGACCATGGTACGATACTCCACGTGCAGCGATGCTGCGGGCAAAAAGCCAGGGGATCGGCGCTAAAACGAGCGCCGCAGAGAAAACCAAAAATCGCCCTTGACTCGACCGCCCGGATGAGATAAGCTGTTCGTCGTGACTCTGATGTCTACCGAAACGGTTCGGTCAGCAAGATTCGACCTTAAGAGGTTGGACGTCGGCGTTCGTTCCTTGAAAACTGAACAGTGCAGTAGCGCATAAGTCTGTGGGTCTCTGGACCTCATTGGACGAAGCGCCGAAAGGCGTTTTTTCTTTTGTGGTTTTTGAGAAATAAGTCAGCACTCGGGCAAACTTCCGGCTCCACCGGTTTCTGCCAAAGAGACTGACCGTACAATTTATGACTAGTCCTCGTGCTTCGACAAGCTCGGTATGAAAATACCGATCGACACCGGAGTAAGGGGGCGGATCGATTTCGCAATCGATTCTATATATAGTCAGCGATAGATAAGGGCCATTAAACAAGGCTCCAAAATATTTTTTGGAGAGTTTGATCCTGGCTCAGGACTAACGCTGGCGGCGTGCCTAACACATGCAAGTCGAACGAGGTAGCAATACCTAGTGGCAGACGGGTGAGTAACACGTGGTCAACCTTCCCTAGCGTGGGGGATAACTAGCCGAAAGGTTAGCTAATACCGCATGATATCGTCGAGTGGCATCACATGACGATCAAAGGAGCAATCCGCGCAAGGACGGGACCGCGTCCCATTAGCTAGTTGGTGAGGTAATGGCCCACCAAGGCTTCGATGGGTAGCTGGTTTGAGAGAGCGACCAGCCACACTGGGACTGAGACACGGCCCAGACTCCTACGGGAGGCAGCAGTGAGGAATTTTCCGCAATGGGCGAAAGCCTGACGGAGCGACGCCGCGTGTGGGAAGAAGGCCTTCGGGTCGTAAACCA
>DATBTN010000073.1 GCA_036559195.1 Candidatus Baltobacteraceae bacterium | reverse complement strand
TGTCATCCTGAGCCTGTCGAAGGACGACACGCCCATGCTTCGACAAGCTCAGCATGACAAGTCCCTCGTTGCTGTCATCCTGAGCCTGTCGAAGGACGACACGCCCATGCTTCGACAAGCTCAGCATGACAAGTCCTCGTTGCTGTCATCCTGAGCCTGTCGAAGGACGACACGCCCATGCTTCGACAAGCTCATGCTTCGACAAGCTCAGCATGACAAAAAAAACCATTGTCATCCTGAGCCTGTCGAAGGACGACACGCTCATGCTTCGACAAGCTCATGCTTCGACGAGCTCATGCTTCGACAAGCTCATGCTTCGACAAGCTCATGCTTCGACAAGCTCAGCATGACAAGTCCCCCGATTGTTGTCATCCTGAGCCTGTCGAAGGGCGGCAGGCTCGTGCTTCGCACGGGTTCAGCGTGATGGCGAGGGGTGTTCGGCGGCTTTGATGACGTTGCGTAGGAGGGCGACGTTGGTGACGGGGCCGACGCCGCCGGGAACCGGGGTGATGGAACCGGCAACTTTGACGGCCGATGCGAAGTCGACGTCGCCTTTGAGCGTTCCGTCGACCACCGTCGTTCCGACGTCGATAACCGTCGCGCCGGGCGCGATGTCGGCGCCGCCGATCAACCCCGGAACGCCGGTCGCGACGACGACGATCTCGGCCATGCGCAGATAGGGCTGCAGACTGTGCGATTCTTTGTGCAGCACCGTTACGGTGGCGTCGTTTGCGAGCATCAGCATCGCGACGGGCGCTCCCACTACGACCGAGCGCCCGATCATGACGGCCTTGCGGCCGGAGAGCGGCCAATGCGGGCTGCGCTCGAGCAACAACATCACGGCCGCGGGCGTCGCGGGCACGAACTCCGTGCCGCTGCCGAAGGCGAGATTGCCTTGATTGGTCGGGTGCGTGCCGTCGACGTCTTTGTGAACCGGAATCGCATCCGCGATCTCGCGAATCGAGAGGTGCGACGGAAGCGGCTGCTGCAGCATGACGCCGTGTACGCTTGGATCGTCACGCAGGCGGTCGAGCCGCTCGCGCAGGGTCGCGGCGGACGTACGCTCCGGCAACTCGTCCACGTGGACGGCGATGCCGACGCGCTCCCCGGTCTTCACGAGGTTGCGAACGTACGCCAAGCTCGACTCGTTTTCTCCGATAAGTTCGATGACGAGTCTGGGATGAATCCCCGCATCGCGCAGCGCACTACTGCGAGTAGAGAGTTCGACGCGTAGATCGGCGGCGACGCTTCGCCCGTCAAGAATCTGAGCCGGCACGGCAACGCGCATTCGTCCGTTAGAAGGAGCACCCCTGGAACACGTCCGTCGCGAAGCTCGTTTGGGCCGCCAATTCTCGGCGCCCGAATTCGAGCGCGCCTTCGCGGGTTTCCAGCAGCTCTATCACGTGCGCCCGTTGCGCGTACTCTGCAGTCCGGACGTGCTGGAGCGTTATTGCGCCATCTACGAACGCTCCGTAGAGATCGCGCACCGCGGTGCGATTCGCTACGAAGACGTGCCGGTCGTGGCCGCCGTCATGCCGGCCGGCACGATTGCCTTTGAAGGTGAAGTCGACGAAGATCGCATGGGGGACTGGTAGATGTCGCGATCGGCGAAGTGGATGTATTGGGTCGCCGGGGCGATCATCGCCGTTGCCGTCCTGGCCGGATATTTTCGCGGCGCGGGTTCTTCGCGCGCGGGCGGCCCGGCGGGGCTCGTCGGCCAACCCGCGCCCGCGTTTACGGTTGCGCGGCTCGACGGCACGCCGGATGGCCTGGCGTCGTACCGCGGACGCATCGTGGTGCTGAACCTGTGGGCGTCGTGGTGTCCCCCGTGCCGTGCGGAGATGCCGGATCTGCAGCGGCTCTACGCGCGGTACCGCAGCGCGAACCTCGTCGTACTCGGCGTAAACCAAGGCGAATCGGCCAAGCGCGCCGGTGCGTTCGCGCGCTCGCTGGGGATCCGTTTTCCCATTCTGCTCGATCCGCAGCAACGCTACGGCCGCGTCTATACGGCGCTCGGCCTGCCGACGACGATCGTGATCGATCCGCGCGGCATCGTCGTGCGGGGTTTCGACGGGCCGCTCTCTTACGACCAGATGGTGGCAGCCGTTTCACCGCTCGTGGGGAAATAGCGCGTGGGTGACGTGCCCATCGTCGCCGCCATAACGGTGGCCGCCGTTCTCGCGCAGGATCTCTTTCCCGGACGCGAGCTCTATCATTACGGCTGGTACGGCGCGTTGCTGGTCGCGCTTGTCGCGTATGCGGCGCTGCGTTTGCGCCGCATTCGGCGCGCTCGGCCGCGGGAGATCGGCGCGCTCGCCATGCTCGTTTTCGGCACGGCGATCGTCGCGTTCGCGGGCGCTGCCAGCGGCCTGCTCGCGCCCGATACGCAGACCGTTCTCGGCGCCCCCGGCGCCAGCGTTCCAAACGCCGACGCCGGCGGAACCTTCGTTTTTCCGTTCGCAGCCGGCGGCGCGCTGGCGCCGTCGGCCGGGTTGATCGTTCACCTGCAGCGACCCGGCTCGACGATCGCCGTCGGCGGCCGCAGGCCGGCGTTTACCGCCTCCTCCGTCATGTGGCAATCGCCGCGCACGGTCGTTTACGTGGAGGCCGAGGACGCGCGCGGAAACCGCCTAACGATCACGCAGCCGACGAACGGCACGTTTCTCTCGCCCATCCTGCTGATGGCGGCGCACACGACGATTGCCGGCATGAACGTGCCGGTCGACACGTTCTCGGTTCCGGCGGCGTCGCGCGTCGTAAAGGCCGTACTGTTTTCACCCGAGCAAGCCGCGCAGCTGCATACGAATCCGCCGATTCTCGGCTCGTCCGCGGTGCTCTTTGCCGTCTCCGATCAAAACGACCGCATCCTCCCCGGGGGCATCGGCGTCGTGCGGGCGGGCGCGCGGCGCAACCTCGCCGGTCTGCGTTTGCGCGCGGACGTCGGCAGCTATCCGGCGATCGTCCTCGCATCCACTCCCTACGCGCCGGCGCTGGCGATCGGTCTGCTTCTCGCCGTCGCCGGTTTCGGGCGTCTGCTCGCGATCGCACGCTCCGCACCGGCGGAGCCTATTGGGTCAGCACCTTGACCGTATTGTCGTTATCGTCGTTGAAATAAAGCCTCGGACTCTCGGCACTGCCGGCCCCAACCATGCCGAAGAGCGCGCCGGCGGGCCCGGTATCGACGTTCTTCACGGCCAAAAGCCGTCCGCTCGGCGAAATCTCGACCATGAGATTCGTGCCGTTGGGATCGAGCGTGTTGCCGATCACGAGGCTGCCGCCCGGCATCAGCGCCGAACTTATCGGGCCGTTGAGCGGCGCGCCCGAAAAGACGACGCGCGCGCGGTGCGCGAACGGGCCGCCGAACGACGTGCCGCCCGGATCTACGCTCAGGCCGTGCGCCGGAATCGTCGAAACGTGACGCAGCGCGTACACGGCGTTGTTCGCACCGTCGACGACGTACAGACGATCCTGTTGTGCGTCGTACTGCAGACCCGACGGCCCCAGAATGCCGCCCGGTGCGCCGCCGTTGATCGGAAAGCCCGTCGCGATAACGTCGAACGTAAAAGATTTTCCTGAAATACTGTTGATGCGAACGATGCTGCCGTCACCCGCATTGCTTTCGTAAAATGCGGCCGCGCGCCGATGATCGGCGCGTCCGGCAAAAGTCTCGCCCAACGGACCGTGCCACGGGCCGCCCGCAAGCGTCGTGAGTATCGCGCCGTTAGGCGACACGATCGGATTGTCGTTGGCGGCGAATGCCGCGGCCCAAATGGCATCGTTCGGAGCGAGCGCCAGGGCCGTGCACCCGAGCAGGTCTGCGGATTGTGCGACGTGCGTCGGAGCCGAGCCCGGCTGCGGACGCAGCGCGACGATCGTCGTTCCCGTTCCCTGCACGTTGCCCAGCGCGTTGCTATCGTTGAAGTTGCAGACCACGAGATCGCCCGCGTGCAGCGGGCCGGAATCGCTCTTTGCGATGTCGAGTCCGTAGGGGTTTTGATCGCCGTCGATCGGGTCGACCGTCGAACCGATCGTCGTGATGGTGTTGAGCCTTTTGAGGACCGGCGTCGCCGGATTAGGTCCTCGATCGTCGCTGTGATCGGTGTCGAGGGCCGCAGCGCCGAGCGACGAATTGGCTCCGGCTGCAGCCGAGGGAACCGTCGGCGTAAGGGCCGGGGTCGACTGCCCGGACCCTCCGCCGCAGGCCGTGAAAACGAAGACCGCTGCCGTAGCGGTTGCGACCGTTGCAATAGACGCGAAATGCCTCATGGGAAACGCCTCCACCGTAATCGAGTGCGTGCGAGAGGCAGATACGCTAAGCGAAAAAGATGAAAAAAGACTAAAAGTGCGGCTAGCGGCGAGCTAGAAATCGGTTCCGCTCGTGAACGTGAAGCCCTCGATCTTTGCCGACGGCACCACCATCGAGTAGTCGAAGCTCCCCGTGCGCCGCACGTCGCTTGAGAATTCGCAATGCCGGAGCGCCTCGATCACGCTGTGGTTAAAGCGCATGTTACGCACGCCGCAAACGATGCTGCCGTCTTCGATGAGGAAGGTTCCGTCGCGCGTCATGCCCGTTACGATCGCCCGGCGCTGATCGACGGTCCGGATGTACCAGAAGCGGCTGATCAGTAGGCCGCGTTTCGTCCCGGCGATGAGTTGCGCGATCGACGCCGAGCCGGGATCGACCACGAGGTGGGACGCCTGCGGGCCATAGGCGTTCGGCGCGGGCAGGGCGTGGCCGGTGTTGGTGCGGTTTAGACGCTTGGCCCAATAACTATCGGTGACGATCGCGCGCCCGACGCCGTCTTCGACGAGCGCGAGCCGCTGCGTCGGCTGGCCCTCGAAATCGATGGGCATCCCCGGTGCTAACGGGTGCGCGTAGTCGTCGCGAATCGTGACGTTCTCGCCCAGATACGGTTTGTCGAGTCCGTCGCTGAGAAACGACGACCCCTCGTCGAAGGACTGCGCCGAAAAGTGATCGCCGATGTAGGAGAAGAGTTCGCCGAAGGCCGCCGGTTCCAAAATGACGGTCCATTCGCCGGGATCGACCGCGCGCGGCTTGGCCGAAGCGAGGGCTTTCTGCGCGGCGGTCTCGGCGATCGTGCGCGCGCCGATGGCCGATACGTCGTTTGCGTAGGCTTCGCCAAAGCCGGTCGAATCATCGGCGTTCATCTTGACGTTGACGCCGGCGGCCGTTCCGTCGAAGGATGCCGTGGCGCCGCGCGTGTTGAGAATGGTGATGCCGGTCGCGTTGGTCGATGCGTATCCGGCCGCCCAGAGCCCGTCGCGTTCGGCAACCTCAAAGATCGCCTCACACATGCGGGTACGGATCGCCGGTGTGGCATCGGCGGTCTTCGGCGCGAACGCGCCGGGCGGTGTCTGCACGGCGCCGCCGTTCGGCAGGTCGGCTAGGCCGGGATCTTCAGGCGCGAGCCGTGCCAGGGCGATCGCGCGCTCGACGCAGGCTTGGAGCGAGTCGTCGTTCACGACGTTCGTCCGGGCGACTCCGGTGCGCAGTCCGACGATCGCGCGGATCGAGACCGCAACGTCGTTACTGGCGACGTTTTGATGAATGGCGTTGTGAGTAAAACGCGTGAGTTCGTTCTGCGCGCTATGGACCAGCGCTTCGGTGTGATCGGCGTTCGAGCGTTCCAGAATGCGCGCGCCCAACGCCTCGCGCGCCGCCTTATCCACCGTAGCCTACCCCCACGCGAACGTTGCGGAAGCGCGCCGGCGACGCGCACTGCGCCGTGCGCCCCGTCTGTATCGGTTCGCCTTTCCCGCAATTGGGCGTGCCCCAGGCGACCCACGAGTCCCGGTCTGCGATCGCGTCGCACGAATTCCAAAACTGCGGCGTAACGCCCGCGTACGTCGGATTCTTCAGCATCCGTCCGCGGCGGCCGTTCTTGATCTCCCACGCGATCTCGCAGCCGAATTGAAAATTCAAGCGATGATCGTCGATCGACCAGCTCCGATTGCTCTCCATGTAGAGCCCGTCGGCGATATCGTCGAAAAGATGGTCGAACGCAACGTCGCCGGGCAAGAGGTTGAGATTGCACATGCGGATCATCGGTACGAATTCCCAGCTCTCGGCACGAACGCACGCGTTGCTCTGCCGTCCGATCGTGCGCGCGGTGTCGTTGCTCATTTCGTAGCCGGCGAGGCGCCCCGCGCGAATGATATCGGAGACGCCGCTGCGCGTGCCTTCGTCATCGTAGGCGGCGGTTGCCAAGCCGGCCGGCAGCGTGTTATCGATCTGAATCGTGACGATATCGGAACCGTACTGCAGCCGTTCGAGCCGGTCGATCTCGAGGAAACTCACGCCGGAGAAGTTTGCTTCCCAACCCATCACGCGATCGAGTTCCGCCGGATGGCCGCACGATTCGTGAATCTGCAGCGAGACCTGCGAGCCGCCTAAAACGATGTCGCACGTGCCGCTGGGGCTCTGCGGCGCGCGCAAAAGCGCGGCCGATTCTTCGCCGATGCGTTGCGCGTTCGCAGGGAGCTGCGCCGCCTCGACCACCTCCCAGCCTCCGGATTGGTAGAGACCGACATCGCCGGGAAAGGTTCGGGTCTGCACGTCGCCGTCGCCCACCGCCATCGCTTGCATTCCGCTTCCGGTTTGGCGCAGCGATTGGGCGATCTTCGAACCGATCGTGCTGTAGAAAAACTTGTCGGTCCGCCACAGGTCGAGCCACGCGCGTCCGACGCGTACCGACGGGTCGGCGTGCAGCGCGGCTTCGGCGGCCAGCAAGAGTTCGACGCGTTCGTCGAGCGGCACGTCGTCCGGATCGCGATGCATCGGCGTCGCGAACGTGTCGACGTACGCCTTAGGCGGTACGTCACCGAAGCGCCGGCGCGCGATCGCGGCGCCGGCGCGCGCGATCGCGACCGCGCGAGCGGCGGTGCGGTCCAAACCCGCGTCGGTCAGGTCGGAACTCGCCGCAAATCCCCACGCACCATCGAAGAGGGCGCGGATGCCGTAACCGCGGCTCGTTGCGTCCGAGAGCGTCACGACGACTCCGTTGCGCACTTCGATGCGCTCGGAGCGCGCTACCTCGAAGCGGATATCCGCATACCGTGCACCACCCGCGGCGGCCGTATCCAGCGCTCGGGCAGCGTTGCGGTCAAAACCCATGAGCGCCGCTATTGTCGGCTCGAATCGCCGCTGCCTGCCAGAATCGTGCGAACGTCGCGCAGCGAGATCGCGCCGGCGGCGCTAACCGGCGGTCCGCCGAGCGCGTTCACGACGTAGATTTGTGCGAGACGAACGGGTTGCGCGAGCGATGCGGGCAGCTTGACGACGACGTGGCGCCAACCGTTCCACGTAATCTTGCCGGCGGTCAGCGCGACGCGTTCGTTGATCGCGTTGAGCAGTGCCACGCGCAGGACTTCACCGTTGCCGTCGCCGTCGACGTCGAACGCAAGGCCCAACGATTGTTTCGGAAGCGGCACGCTGCCTTCGAGATACGCCGCGCGTTCGGTTCCGGTGAAATCGTAGTGCAGCGTCACGCAGGCCGCGCACGGCGTGCCGAAATCGAGCGACCCGGGTCCGTTGCGCGGAATCGTCGCGAAATGCACCAGCCCGCCGAGCTGGAGCGGCGCGTCGTGCTGGCCCACCGTCACGCGCTCGGATGCGACCGAATCGGCGACGCGCACGCTCACCGTCGCGTCGCGCGCGCCGGCGACGAAGGAGCCATCCGAATCGACGCGTCCCGAACTCGCGCTCCACTGCAGATGCGCCGGCAGCTCGAGCGGATATCCTTGCGCGTCGTAGGCACGTGCGGCCAGACGAACGCGCTCGCCCGGCGAAACGTTGGGATCTTTGGGAATCAACTCGATGCGTGCCGCGGCGTCGACGACGTGCACGGGCACGTCGGTTCGGAGCGAGCCGCGCGTCACGTGCAGGATGCCCGTGCGAGCTTGCGTGCCGGCGATGAATCGCTGCCCGACGATTTTGCCCAGGTCGGCTGGGATCGCGCGGATCTCTAAGGTTCCCACCGGCGGGAGCGGATGGCCGGCGGCATCGGTCGTCGTATCGCGCAGATCGATCTGGGCGCCGGCGAAGACTCGCACGAACTGCGGTGCGACGGCAAGACGCGCGGGCGGCCCTTGCGGCGCGTCGCTGTAAACCAACAGCGCATCGCCGATGCGGCGTTCGCTTCCGTCGGAAGGGGAGTTCTGCACGATCGCGCGCGAATCGCCGAGCGCGCGCGCAACCATCGTCGAGCTTCCGCCGCCGTCGAGCGCCATCCCCGTTACCGCGCCGAAGCCGAGCATCAACGATGCGAATTGCGCGCGCGAGAGGCCGATAGAGAGCGTCGGCTGGCGGCCGTCGACCACGAGCATCAGCAGCGTTCCATCGCGCGTGAGCGCGAGCCCGGAGCTTGGAATGCGCGTGTTGAATTCGCCGCCGGAGGGTCCGTCGGGGTCGTCGTAAGGCGCGCCGTCGCGCACGAGGAGCGGGCCGCCGCCGACGGCGGCGAGCAGATCGGCAAGCGGGGGCGTTGCGTTGGCCGTAACCGCGATCGTGCCGCCGGGATCGATCGCTCCGGCGTTCCCGTAGGCGTTGACGCCGATACCCAAATAGTAGCCCGCGGGCTGCCGCGTCGTGTTGTCGGCGATGCCGGCAATGCGGTAGCTCGAAAACGGCGGCGAGCCGCTCGTCGGCTGCAATCGTACGAGCGTGAGATTTTGCTCCGGCGGCACGTCGCCGAACTCCGGCGTCAACAGCGACGTGCCGCCGCTTGGCGGCGGCCAATCGTTGACGCCGTTGAGGTCGACGGTCGTTCCGCTCGCGAACTGTACGTTTCCGCCGAAGCCGAACTCGAGAAATTCGGGCTGTTTATCGCGCGTTAGTCCAAACGCGTAGCGATGCATCGGCGTCTTAAGCAACCGCCCGCCCTCGACCAAAATATTCAAGGGCGCGTTGGTGTTATTGATATCGAAGTAATCGCCGTTGACGCCGGCGACGGCGCCGGTCCGCGCTGCCATCGCCGAGACGGTCTCGCCGTTTGAATTCAAACGATCCGATGCGAGCGCCGTATCGAGACGAACGCTTGGATCGTGCAAGTTTACGGCGAGCACGTGAATGGAGAGCGGACCCTCGAGCGTCCACACCTCGTAGTCGCCGTAACTTACGCCCGGCGCAACGAACGAGATCGTCGGAGCGTCGGTCACGATCGACGGAAACGGTTGGGGCGGATCGATGGTCGCCGGCAACGCGCCCGCCAAGGCGGTAATCGGCGCGAGCAGCAGCAGAGCGAGAAGAAGCGATCGCGTCGCCGTTGTGATCATGTCAACGATACGTTCGCGACCGAGGATCTATTTCCAGGTTGCGATGCCGAGCGGAAATCCGCCGGTCGCGAAGGGAGCGTGCGCTACGCGCCGCAGGGATCGAAGATCGAAGACGTCGACGGCGTTCGCCCGCGTGCACGGAACGAACAAGCGGTGCGTGGCGCGATCGATGTGCGGGCGCCACGGCGTATCGCAGGTGCGCAGCGGGGCGCGCAGCGGGCGCAGCGTTCGCGCGTCGAGCACGTACACGACGTTTGCTTCTTCGTCGGTGACGAAGACTCGATCGCCTGCGGCATCGTAGGCGACGCCCAGCGGGAAGGCGAGCCGCGCGCTGCGCGCCGCGATGCGCTCCCGCTTGCCGCTCAGATCGATCGCGGCGACGAATCCGCCGCCGCCGTGCATCGAAGCGCTCGTATTGGAAACCACGTAGAGACGGCGGCGGCGCTCGTCGAGCGCGATGCCGAACGTCCGCGGTACCGATGCGATGCGCCGCCGCACCGTCATCGTATCGGCGTCGACCGCGGTGACGCTCGCATCGTTGACGTTGCCGACGTAGACGACGCGGCGTCGCGCGTCGACGGCCAGCCCTTCGGAGGTAATGCCGGTGCGCACCCGCGTCACGGCTCCGCCGGCGCTCACGCGCGTGAGGCCGCCGTACCCGGCAATGTCGCGATCGCTCACAAAGAACGCGCCGCTGGCCGGATCGCTCGCGATCTCGTTGCCGAGCGCTACGCCCGGGAACGCCTCGATCCGCCACGGCGAACGCCGGGCCAGCGCGAGAGAATCGCCGTCGGTATCCGGGGCCGCGATCGTGCCGTCGCGGCCGAAGGCCACGTCTCCCGGCGCTCCGCCGATCGGAACGTAGCCGACGATCGCGAACGTGTGCGAATCGTGCAAGACGATGCCGGCGTCGTAGGATGCGACGGCGATGAGTCCTTGCGAAAGCGGCGGGGCGGGCACGAGCCGCAATTCGGCGATTGCGGCCGCGCCCGGGGCTCCCGCGATCAGCGTGGCCGTGGTTGGAGCCGTCACGTTCGGCACGGTATAGACGAGGCCGTCGAGGCTGCCCGGACCTAAGAGGCTCACGCGATAGGGGGCGAACAGGCCGGTGATGGCGACCCGAACGCGGCTGCCGGGCAGATAGGGCCCGCGCGGGACCGCGAGCGCGACCGAGCCCACACGCTCCGCCGGCCGGTGCGGCACGGTGCCGAGCAACGCGAGACCCAGAAGCGTCGCGGCGAGAAAGAGCGGGAGCCCCCTCGTGAGTGTGTTAGCCGCGCGCGGCACGCGCGAGACCATCGAGCACGTCGGTATTCGGCGCGACGAACGTATTCTGCACGCGCGCGGGATCGAAGGCGAAGCTGGCCAGGTCGTATCCGGGAAACGTGCCCGCAACGACGCTTCCATCGGGATCGACGGCAAAGGCGCGTGCCTGCGCGGCGGCTAGAACGACGACGTACATCCGCAACTCCATCGCGCGAGTGCGGGCAAACGTGAGCGTCCAGAACGCATCGGTCGAGGGGGTCTCCCACACCGCGAGCGCGGCGCCGTCGGAGCGCGCGGGTACCAGACCCGCCGGATCGAGCATCTGCGAGTCGCCAACGTACGCGACGGCCGGGTCGGCCGCCGTCGCGGCCGGCCGATGCATGCCGCCGGGAGCGAGGACGAACGCGGCCTCAAGAATGCGCAGCCGTTCGTCTAATCCGGCCGCGTCGAACCGCGCGAGCGTGATGGCGATTCGCCGCGCCGAATCCGGCGTTCGCGAAGCGTCGCCGAACCGGTAGCTCGGGCGGGGCGGATGCGGATCGGCGAGTTCGATCTCCGCGAAGATCGTCTCGGCGCGATCCTGCGAAGCCATCGCGAGAACCTCGCCGCCGGCGTCGACGATCTGACTCTTACCGCAATAGGCGACGCACCCAAGCTCGACTCCGACTTTATTGGATGCGACGAAGGGAACGGCGTTTTCGCGCGCTCGGACACGAGCCAGCAGATCCGCCTGCGCGTTTTCGAACAGCGAGGGGTCGCGTCCGCTGGTTACCCAGGCGGTCGGCATGACCAGCACTTGGGCGCCGCGGTCGACCAAGGTGCGCGCGAGCGTGGGGATGCGGCCGTCGGCACAGACCAGTGCGCCGATCGCCCCGATCGAAGTCGCGATCGGCGCGAGCGAAGTACCCGCCTCGAACCATTGGCGGTCGAAGTGCCACAAGAATTGCTTGTCCGCATGCCCGGCGAGCGAGCCGTCGCTATCGATTACGAACGCACTATTAAGCAAGCAGCTTCCATTTTTTCGCGCGCCGCCGAAAACAACTATAGTACGCATCTCGCGTGCGACTGTTATACTGTCGGCAAGGGCCCGCTGGGTCGCTTCTCCGTCGTACGGGCGATGGCCCAGTACGTACGCCGGGGCGGTCCCCTCGGGCAGGACGACGAGTCGAGCGCCGGATCTCGCAGCTTCGCGAACGCGAGCTACGACGTCCGGCCAGATTTGTGCAAACGCGCTGCGCTCGTGCGCTGCGAGTTGGATGGAGGCTACGGTGATCGTACGACGGCTCATGCTTATCGCTGTTCTTTCGAGCATCACGCTCGCTTCCTGTTACGCGGCGGCGGGCGCGCGATATCGCGTCGCTCCCGCGGACGAATATTTCGGGCATATGAAAATGAGTATTCTCGAGATCGGCAATCGCTTGCGCGACGTGAGCAACAATGAAGACCGGCGCGCGCGGCCGGCCGATTCGATTCTCCACGATACGTTGCTCACCGAAGATGCGATCCACGATTGGGAGCACAAGTATCCCGCCGATCCGTGGCTCGCGCGCGACGTCGCGAGACTCGTCCACATCTATGCGCGGCTGCAGACGCCGGCTTCGATGGGGCGCATGCATCGCTGCATGTCGTGGCTTTCGTACCGGTATAAGAGCCGCCGCGCGCTCATCGCCGCCGAGCGCGTTGAGGTGGCGATCGCCGATTCGCACGTCAACGCGCGCATCCGGCGATAGCGCCGTAAGCTTTCTTATCTATGAGCAACGGAATGTGCGCGATTCTAGCGTGGCTGATCGATCGCTATTCCGCAACCGCATTTCCCGACGAAGCCTCGGCGAAATCGCGCAACCAAGCGCTTTATCGGCGTCGCATTTGAAGTAAGCGAACGCGCCGGCCTTGAAGAACGTTAGGCTATAAAGCGCTCTTCTCGTTGAAAGGGTAGTCGTTGAAACGTAGGTTCATGTCCGCATCGGCTGCGGCGCTCGCCGCCGGCCTCATCGGCACGGTCGTGGCGGCGCCGACCGCGCCGTCTAAAACTCCCCCCAAAACGTCGTCGCACAAGACGGCTTCCAAAGCGAACGCGATTTCGAAGTTTCGCGAACATCAGCTCGACATGCTGAAAGTTTCCGCACCCGGCGACGAATATTTCGGCCGTTTAAAACTGAGCTATCTCGGCATCAACAACACGTTCCACGACCAGACCGTTCGCGCCGGAGATTACACGGTCAGTCCCGACGTCATTTCTAAGGTCGCCTTTGCCGACGAAGCGCTGCACGCGTGGGCGAATAAATACCCGCACGATCCCGAACTCGCGCGCTCGTATTTCTTGGCGATTCGCACCTATAAGAAGATCTACACTCGCACGTATCAGGATAAAGCGTGGCAATACATGCACATCCTGACCAACAATTTCGGCAAAACGTATTTCGGTAAGCTCGAAAAGAAAGATCTCGCCATCGGCTTTACCGAGCATTACTTCGCGGAACCGGTTCCGTGCCCGACGCCGGCACCGAGCCCGCTTCCCGGCGCGAAACCGACGCCGACTCCCGAGCCCACGATGACGCCGGTTCCGACCCCGTCACCGACGACCGCCCCGGGTCAGCCGAAGATCGATATTCTGACGCCGCCGTGCGTCGCTGCGCCGACCCCGGCTCCGGTCCCAACCATCGCTCCCAGCGGCGCGCCGTCGCCCGCAGCCTCGGGCGCGCCAACCCCGCTCCCCAGCGCTTCCCCGGTCCCAATCCCAACCGGCGCTATGACCCCGGTGCCGGTGCCTAGCCCCGTAGCGACCCCAACGCACCACCCCCGATAACCGGTCCTTCGACAAGCTCCGTCCTTCGACAAGCTCAGGATGACACAAAGAAAAGGACCCCGGCAGTGCCGGGGTCCTTTTTGCTCTAGAACCGCTAAGCGGAGACTAGAACTTGATTCCAAGCCCGACGTAGGGCCCGTTGTGGGTGAAGTCAACCGGAGCATTCGACTTGTTCTTTCCACGGTCGCCGAGGAAGCCGAAGTCGATGTAGACCGGCGTGCTCGGGCCGAACGTGAACGTTCCGCCGATGTCGTACTTCAGGACGTTGTACTCGAGGTCATACGGACCTGCGGGGCACACATCCGTTCCGCACGTACCCTTGACGTTCGGGTAGTACCAGGCACTACCGTAGATCGAGAAGGGTTGGTTGAGGTCGGGGAGTTTCTCGAGACCGAAACCGACCGAGTGGAGACGCGGGTAACCGTAGTTGCCCGAACGCGCCATGTAGCCGATGCCGATGTAGATGCGCGGGTCGGCGACCTTCAGGCCGAGACGGCCGTCGAAGTCGTAGTCGCGCACGGTGAACGCCGGAACGAAGGTCTGGAACTGGCCGCCGATGGCGGTAACGCAGCCCGGATCGCCGCCCGATGCGTGGCCACCGATGCCGTCGCAAACTTGACCTTGGTTGGCCGCGGTCGTCGCGACGCCTTGGTTATGCGGGTAGTTGAACTGACGATAGTCGGCTTCGAGCATCCAGGGCAGGTTGAACAGGTTGAACTCGTATGCGCCTTTGAGACGATACGAGAAGCCGCCGTTCGTGTTGCTGCCGGTGTTGCCCGGGCTGAATTCGTTGTAGATCTTCGGCGAGATGATGTAGTCGCCGGCGATGAACTTGTCCATGTACGGGGTTGCAACCGGGGCCGGGGTCGGCGCGGTCGTCGGAGCCTCGGTCGGAGCCGGGGTCGGCGGCGGCGGCGGCGTGGCCGGGTTGTAACGGACGACTACGAGTTTACGATCCGGAACCCATTGGACGTACGCGCCCATGCCTTCCGAAATGACGCGGACCGGCACGACGACGTTACCCTGGTAGATTTCCGGGGGAACGTCGAGCGGGCGCGATTCGCCGTTGATCACGACTTCGGGCTTGCCGACCGTGACCTTGACATCGGCTCCGGCCTTCGTGACGTCGACCGTCTTGCTGCCGGGGTCGTAAGAAACCGTCGCGCCCATTTGCTCGAACATCGAGCGAAGCGGGATCAGGATGGTACCGCCGCGCACGAGCGCGGAGAGCACGCGACCCTGCTTGAGGGTGTCGGGTTTCGAATAAACGTGATGATCGTTGAATAGAATCGGGATCTGACCCGACGGCGGGGAACCGAAGTTTGCCGCCGGCATAGCAGTCGTGCTCGACGAAGCCTGAGCGATCGCATTGGGTCCGAGGTTGCCTTGCGATGCAGGATTCGACGGAGCGGCGACCGCGTTAAGTCCAAGACCGGCTGCGAACAGCACGGCGAGGACTCCGGTGCTCAGTCGTTTCAATGTTTCCTCCTAGTTAGAATGAGACCTCAGCTTGCCTTCGGGCCCGTTCTCACGGACTTGACCCCACGGCGAACCAAGCTTGGGTTTCGTCGCAGGGCCCATACCCAAAAACAAAGGCTATTAATCTCTTCGGGAACAGCAGATTGCCCCCCCTCCAATGTAACCGACGGTTTTTCCACCCATATTGGCTACCTTTGTCGGCTGGGGCTCTTTCACTCGCCCGCTACTTCCTGTAAATGTAGCGTTAAGCGAGCTTATCTTCAAGCTTTGCGCGAAATTTTGCTCGATCGATAACGTACCGCTCGTGCGTTCCCTCGGCTACGGCCTCTTGTTCGTCGAACACGGCGACGGCAAAACTGATCCGCGGCCCGTCCACCAAGACCACCTCAACCTCGGTCCGCACGATGAATCCAACGGGCACCGGCTTGTGGTGCTCCAGGTCGATATGGGTCCCGAGGGTGATCTCGTCGGCCGCCAAGGCGGGCGCGACGCAGGCCATTGCGGCTTCTTCGATCAGTTGGACCAGCATCGGGGTGGAGAGGACGTCCGCACCTTTGTTGCCGGCCTTCTCGGCGGTCATCCACTCTTCGACGCGGCTCTGCCTGCTAAAGGTGCGCCCGATATCGAGTTTCGCGCTCATGCCCCTACTCAATACGTGAATCTGCCCCCCGCCGCCTTCGGGGAAGGGTGCGCGCAACAAGCGAGTAAGCCTATTCTCAGGTTCATATCGTAGGAATGAATCAAATCGGTCGCTGACCCGTATAGAAACACGAAGCGCCCTTATTGACGGATACGCCGTTGCCATAATCAGGAGAATAATGCAGTACCATCGCTTGGCGATCGCCCTCGGGCTCGCCTCGGTCGTCGGCCTCGCCGGATGCGGCGGCGGCTCGAAGCAGCCGCACGGTCCGGTCGCGCTCAACGTGGACGTCGCGCAGGCGCAGCGTCAGAACATCGCGACCTTCATCGCGCTCGACGGCCAAGTCGCTCCGCTCGAACAATCGACGCTCTCGTTCCAGCAATCCGGCCCGGTCGTCGGAGTTTACGTACATGAGGGCGACCGCGTCGCCGCCGGCGAGATGCTGGCGAAGATCGACGACTCGACGCTGCGCGCGCAACTCGCGCAAGACGAAGCGCTCATCAGCGAGGCCTCGGCACGCGCGCGTTCGTCCACGCTGACCGTCCCCGTGACGCAGTCGCAAACGAGTGCGGCGGCCCAGTCGGCCCAGGCGGCGCTTGCGAGCGCCAAACTCAGCTACGACCAGAACCTGCAGTTGTTCAAGCAAGGATACGTCTCGCAATCGCAACTCGAATCGTCGCGAGCCGCGTACATCCAGGCTCAGAACACCGCTCGCTCGACGGTGGCGCAGCAGCAGAACACCGGGATTTCGAGCGCGAACGCGCAGGCGGACGTCGCCGCGGCGCAAGCCGCGCAGGCGCAAGCCAATACGCTGCGCACGCAGATCGGACAGACCGCGCTCTACGCTCCGTACGACGGCGTGATCACGTCGCGTCTGATGGATCCCGGCGCGCAAGCCGGTCCGTCCGCGCCCGTCTTCACGATCTCGAAAGTGGACACGGTGTACATCAACGTCAACGTGCCCGACGAAGATCTTCGATACGTCCATCCCGGCACGCCGGTGACGTTCAAATCCGATACGCTCGGAACGCGTTCGTTCCGCGGCCGCATCGACACGCTCAACGCGGTACCGACGCAGGGCACGCTTTCGTATCGCGCGCGCATCGTTCAATCCAACCCCGGCTCGCTGTTGCGCGGCGGCATGCTCGTCTCGGTCACGGTGCAGGAAGCGCGCCGCGACAATGCGATCGTCGTTCCGCGCTCCGCGATCGCGCAGACCGATCAAGGCAGCAGCGTCTTCATCGTCGATGGCGGCAAGGCCGTGCAAGTTCCGGTACAGATCGGCTTGCAGACCGATACGCTTTCGGAAGTGATTAGTCCCAAAGTGCGGCCGGGAACGCAAGTGATCACGACGCGTCCCGACGCGCTGCAGAACGGCAGCGTCGTCGCCGTTAACGGCGCCGGCGGCCCGCCGGGAGCGCCCGGCACCCCAGGCGGAAAGCACAAGCGTACGCCGTGAAGTATACGCAACGTCTCTTGACCGGCGTCCTCGCGCTCGGCGGCCTTTGCGCGCTGCTTGGGACCGGCGCGCCGGGGCTCGTGTCGGCCGCAACGCCGCGCCCGACCCCGACGCCCATTCCCGTCAAATCGCCAACGACGCTGCCATATCCGGCGTACGGAACGCCCGCGCCCGGCGTGCGGCAAACCCAACCCAATCCGGCAGTGCCGACCCAGATTACGTTGCAGCAAGCGATCGATATCGCAGCTGCGAAGTCGCCGATCCTCGCCGCGGCTCGCGCGGATTACAATATTTCGACCGTTCCCGTGCAACTCGCCAAATCGGCGATCTTTCCGAACGTGGCGGCGGTCGGTTCGATCGCGCGCAGCAACGGTGGCCGCTCGGGCGGCTCGAACTCGGGGACGGGCGGTTCGACGACCACGCTCGGAAGCAGCGGATCGACTAACGAATCGCTGCAGCTCACGTTGCGTCAATTGATCTTCGACGGCGGCAAGACCGTCGCGCTCATCCATTCGGCGCGGGCGACCGAGGCCGCCGCCGCCGGCACCTACGAACGTAACTTGCAATTGCTCTCGTTCAACGTCGCGCAAGCATACTACAACGCACTGCAGGCGCAGGCCGCAACGCAACTGGCCGCGCGAGTCGTGCAGCAAAACGTCGTGCAAGAGAATCTGATCCGCGCGCAGATTCGCGCCGGCACGGAAGCGCGTGCGAGTTTGCTCGCCGCCGAGGTACCGACCGCGCAAGCGCGCGTCGCACTCGTGCGCGCGCAGGGTACGGAGATCTCGGCCGATGCCGCTTTCGCAAACGAACTCGGGCTCGATGCGAATACGGCGGTTCTGCCCGTCAACGATACGCCGGCCGGCGCGGCGGCATCGCTGTTGAAGGTGCCGGTGCTCGGCTACGACACGGCGGTAACGCGTGCGCTCGCGCTGCGTCCGGATTACCTCGCGTCGCAACACACCGTCGATGCGGCGAAATATTCGCTGCGCGCCGCCAAACTCGGCCGCTTCCCGACTCTTACCGGAACGGCGGATGCGGGAACGAGTTCGACCACGCCCAACGGCGGCGATTTCCGCAGCAGCAACTCGATCGGCGCGTCGCTGAACATACCGATCTTCGACCAAGGCGTCACGGCCGCTCAGAGCGCGCAGGCTCAATACCAACTGGATAAGGCCAACGCCCAACTCGAGAGTACGCGCATCGGACTCGAGCTCAACGTCCGTCAAGCGCTTGCGGGATTGATCTCCTCGCAAGCGGCGACCCAGCAAACCGCCGTCGAACTGGCCAACGCGACCGAGCAAGTCAAGGCGACGCAAGCCCAGTATCGGGCCGGCGTCACCAACCTGCCGCTCTTGCTGCAAGCGCAACTGGGCCTCACGCAGGCCGAGACCGACCGTTTGAACGCCGTCTACCTGCTGCGCCAATCCGAGCAGACGTATCTCTTCGCCATCGGCGAGAGCGACCTAGCCACCGGCCAACCGGCGACTCCTTAGCCAACGGCGTGGGGAGGGCGAAGCTGCGCGTCTAATACCGCGTGGCTATGCCCTCCCAAACCATTCCGGCCGCGATTAGCGACCCCGTCAACGCGGCCATCTTGGCGATCTCCGAAGATCGCCTAGCGGGTTTTCAAGAAGATCCCTTCGGCGCGATTGCCGCCCAGTCGAACGTTCCGGTCGAAACGGTCCTCGAGCGCGTCGTCGCGATGCTGCGGGCCGGCACGATCCGGCGCGTTCGGCAGACGCTCATGGCGACCAATCTCGCGCAAGGCTCGCTCATCGCCTGGCAAGTGCCGCAGGAGCGGCTCGATGCCGCGTTCGAGTTTCTCTTTCGCGAGGATCCGTTCTCCGGGCACGTCGTTATCCGCACGGCCGACGCGGCGACGCCGGGGTCTTCGTACCGGCTCTGGACGACGCTGAAGGTTCCGCAGGGCTACTCGATCCAGAAGCATGCCGAGTTCTTGCGCGACCGCATCGGCGCCGTAGCCTTCCGGCTCATGCCTGCGAAGAATCTCTTCGCGCTCGGCGTCGGACACGTGCGGCGCCGCGGAATCGAGCCCGGCAGCCGGGCCGACGTACTCGCCGAGGTGCTCCACACCAACATCGTCGCGCTCGACGAGATGGATTGGCGCGTTTTGATCGCCCTCAAACGCGAATTCGAACCCGAAGAGATCGTCCGCGATCTCTGGCGCGAACGCGCGCGGGCGGCGGGCGTCGATCTCCCGACGTTCTACGAGGTCGCGCGCTCGCTCAACGCGCGCAAGGTGATCGGGCGTTTCTCGACGTTCCTCGAACACGTCAAAGCCACCGCGAACAACGAACGCGTCACGCGATACAACGCGCTCTTTCATTGGTCGGTGCCGCCCGGCCGCGAGATCGATGCGGGTCGCGAAGTCGGCCGGCATCATATCATCACACACGCCTATTGGCGCGAGGGCGGTCCGGAATTTCGCAACGTGAACATCATGGCGGTCGCCCACGGCCTCGATAAAGACGTCCTGTTAGCGCACAAGGTCGCGATCGACGAACATTTGCGCGAGGCCGGCATCGACTATAGCTACACAAACGTTTTCTGGGGAGGACGCAGCGAGATCAAGCCATCGGAGATCTCGCCCGACGCCCTCCGCGAATTTTACAGCCGCCAAGGCATCGATCCGCAGGCGATGCACGACGACACTTCAACCGGAGGATGAACAGCTGAACATCTGGCTACGAACCGCCCTTCTCGCGGCCGGCGCCGCTCTCGCCTTTAGCGGCTGCACGAAGACCACTACCGGTTCGACCGCCGGGGGACCCAACCCATGGACCGTGCCGGGCGTGCTGCGGTTTGCCGAAAACCAGGATCCAAAGTCGCTCAACCCGCTGCTCAACGCCAGCGGCGTTACGGGCGACCTTTCGATGTTCATCTACTCGTACGCCGTGCGTTACAACGGGAAAGGCGAGCCGGTTCCGGACGCCGTCTCCGAAGTGCCGACGGTCGCTAACGGCGACGTCAGCAAAGACGGCCTCACCCTCAAGTACAAGCTTCGCCACAACATTACGTGGCAAGACGGTCAGCCGCTAACCTGCAGCGATCTGAAGTTCACGTGGCAGCTCGTGATGAATCCGAAGACCAACGTCGCCACGACCGACGGATACAAAGACATTAAAGACATCGACTGCAGCGATAAATACGTCGCGGTCGTACACATGAAGCGGGTCTACGCACCGTACCTGCAGCAGCTCTGGGGAGTGAACGGCAACGCGCCGATTCTGCCCGAACACCTTTTGGCTCCGTATCAGACGGCGCACGGCTCGATCAACGACGCGCCGTACAACTCCAAGCCCATCGGCAGCGGTCCGTTCCAAGTCATCGAGTGGAATCGCGGCTCCAACGTTCGGATGGAAGCTTATCCCAAGTACTTCATGGGTGCGCCGAAACTCAAGGAAGTCGATCTGCGCATTCTGACCGACGAAAACACGATGGAGACCCAGCTGCAAACGCACGAGATCGATATGCTCGCGCGCGGCACGCCACTAAACTGGCCGAAATACGAGGCGCTCGCGGACAATCCGAAAAACGGCCTGAAAGCCATCCAGGTCGATTCGTTTCTGTTCGACCACATCGACTTTAACTTGAAGAACCCGATCCTAAAGGATCTGCAGGTTCGCGTCGCGCTCGCCGATGCGACCAACCGTCAAGAGATTATCCAAAAAATCATGCACGGTGCGGCGACACCCGCCGAGACCGACCAGCATCCGACGCTCTCGTGGGCCTACACGAACGACATCGAGCATCACCCGTTCGATCCGGCCAAGGCCAAGGCGATCCTCGAGGCCGACGGTTGGAAGGTCGGCGCCGATGGAATCCGCGTCAAGAACGGAAAGCGCCTCGAGTTCGACCTGAGCACGCAGACCGAGGCCACCATGGGACGCGCGATTCAAACGCTGATTCAGCGCCAGTGGCACGACGTTGGCGTGCAGGCCGACGTCAAAAACTACGAAACGGCATCGATGTTCGCCAACGGCAACGCAGGTATTCTCGAGGGCGGACACTACGATGCGGCGATCTTCGCCTGGATCTCGGCATCGGATCCCGACGATAGCTCTCTCTACTCGGGCGACAATTTCGCGCCGCGCGGACAGAACAGCCTCTTCTGGAACGACCCGAAGGCGACCGCCGCGATGAACGACGCGCTCAAGACGATCGATCAGACGCGCCGTAAAGCGGATTACGTTATCGTGCAGCAAGAGTTGGCGAAGGAAGTTCCGACGATCATCCTCTCGTTCCGCAAAGAGCCCTACGTGTACAACACCGATCTCAAAGGGTACGATCCGTCGTCGGTTATTTCGTCCTTCTGGAACCCGTGGGAGTATTCGATTTGAGAAAGCTCGCAGCAATCGCTCTCGGCCTAGCGGTCCTCACCGCCGGATGCACTCGAAGCGGCGGAACGTCGGCAGTCCCCGGAGGGCGCAGCAACTCGTGGACCGTGCCGCACGTCTTGCGCTACGCGACGGGCGAGGATTTCTCGAGTCTCAATCCGGTCCTGAGTCAGCAGACGACGCTGAGTTTGATGGCCTCGTTAACGATGGCGTGGCTCATAAAATGGGACGTGCACGACCGGCCCTATCCGGAGTTGCTCACGCAGATTCCCGATCAGCATAACGGCGGCGTCAGCTCCGACGGCAAGACGATCACCTATCATTTGCGCAAAGGCGTGAAGTGGTCCGACGGCGTCGCGTTCACCGCCGACGACGTCGTATGGTCGATCGGCGCGATCTTGAATAAGAACAACAACATCGTGAGCCGGACCGGCTGGGATCTCATCACCAAGGTCGACGAGCCGGACAAATACACGGTCGTGCTTCACATGAGGAAGCCGTATTCACCGTTCGTGACGACGTTTTTTTCGACGGCCGGCGCGAATCCGTGCGTGCTGCCCAAGCACTTGCTCGCACAGTATCCGAACCTCAACAACGTGCCGTACAACGCGCTGCCCGTCGGCATCGGACCGTTCAAGTATAAAGAATGGCTGCGAGGCTCCAAGGTCGTCATGCTTCCCAACCCGCTCTATTTCCGCGGGTTGCCAAAGCTCAAAGAGATCGACTTCGAGATCATTCCCGACACGAATACGGTCATCACCCAACTCGAAGCCAAACAGCTCGATCTGTTCTACAACGCGCCGCCGAACCAGATCAACCGCTTCCGAGCGATGACGCCGTTCGTGACCGACGCGCAGCCCGATTATTATTACCGGCACATCGACTTCAACTTAAGTCACCCGGCGCTCAAAGAGCAGGCCGTTCGCGAAGCCCTGCGTTACGCTACCGATCGCGATGCGATCATCAATAAGATCTATTCGGGCGTCGGCAACCGGCAGGATCAGCCGGCCGCCAAAGTCGCGGCCTATTACGACCCCAAGATTCCGATCGTACCGTTCGATATCGCGAAGGCCAACGCGCTGCTCGATAAGGCCGGCTGGACGCTCGGACGCGACGGCGTGCGCTCGAAGAACGGCGTCAAGCTCAATTTAGACGTGGCGATCATTTCGGGCGATCCCAACGCCGCCTCGATGTTCGAGCTCATCCGCGGCTGGTGGAAACAGATCGGCGTGACGATCAGCATCCAGCACTATCTGCCGTCGCTGATGTTCAATCCGTATCAGAACGGCGGCATCGTCTATCGCGGCAAATTCGATGTGGTGTTTTTCCAGTGGGGCCTCGACCCGCTCGGCGATATGTCGAATCTCTTCGCCTGCAACCAGATTCCGCCCAACGGACAGAACGATCCGCGCTGGTGCGACCGGCGCGCGGATGCGGCGATGAAGGCGCTCTTCACGCACTTCGATCAAAGTCAGCGCAACGCCGACGATGCGATCGTCGCCGAGGAGTTCAACGCCGACGTTCCGTCGGTGGTCATTACGGGCACGAAGACGCTCTGGGTTTGGAATAAGGACCTCAAGAACTTTACGCCCAATGCGGCGGCGCCGTTCGATAACTTCATGAACGTCGATATCTGAGGAGGGAAGATGATTCAGCGTTTCGGCCGGTTGGCGCTCATCCTCGCATGCGCCGCACTCGCGGCGTGCACCAAGTCCGGAACCGGCGTCGGAGGGAGCGGCGGGCGCGTCAACTCCTGGACGATCCCGCACGTCTTGCGCTATGCGACGGCGGAAGATATCACCAATCTCAATCCGCACCTCAACACGCAAGGCACGATGTTTACCATGGCCTCGATGACCATGGCGTGGCTGATCAAATTCGATCGGAAGAACATGCCGTACGGCGAACTCGCGACCGAGGTGCCGACCAAAGCGAACGGGGGCGTGAGCCCCGACGGCAAGACGATCACCTATCACCTGCGCAAGGGCGTGCGCTGGTCCGACGGCGCGCCGTTTAACGCAGACGACGTCGTCTTCTCGATCAAGACCGTTTTAAACCCGGCCACCAACGAGATCAGCCGCAGCGGCTGGAATTTGATCCAGAAGATCGACGAGCCGGATAAATATACGGTCGTCCTCCAGATGCAAAAGCCCTATTCACCGTTCCTCGTCACGTTTTTTTCGAGTGCGGGCGCGAATCCGTGCGTGTTGCCGAAGCACCTTTTGGGCAATCTTCCGAACATCAACAACGCCGCCTATAACTCGCTGCCGGTCGGAATCGGTCCGTTCAAATACAAGCAATGGCTGCGCGGACAAAAAGTCGTGATGGTCGCGAATCCTTACTATTTCCGCGGGCTTCCGAAATTAAAGGAAGTCGATTTCGAGATCATCCCGAGCCGCGATACCGTGCAGACCGAGCTTCAGGCCCATTCGCTCGATATGTGGTATCGCGTCCCCGGCTTGTACCTCAGGCGTTTAGAGAACGCTCCGGGCTTAGCCATTATGCGCCAGCCGGGGTTTGAATTCGACCACATCGACTTCAATACGAGTCACGCGACCGTCAGCGATCCCATCGTTCGCGAAGCCCTGGAATACGCGACGGACCGGCCGACGATTCGCGCGAAGATCGGTCGCGGATTCGGCATCCTGCAAGAAGAGCCGGCGCCCTCGGTTTCGGCGTACTACGATCCGTCGATCGCCAAACAGAAGCCGTTCGATATCGCGCTTGCCAACAAGCTCCTCGACCAAGACGGCTGGAAGCCGGGACCCGATGGTATTCGCAGCAAGGGCGGCGTGAAGCTGGTGCTCGATTTAGCGACGACCTCGGGAACGCCCGATGCCGACAATCAGATCGAACTCGAGCGAAGCTGGTGGAAGCAGATCGGCGTAAGCCTCGACGTGCACCACTACCTCTCGGCACTGATGTTCGCCCCGGCTTCGGCAGGCGGCATCCTCTACGGCGGCAAGTTCGATCTGCTCTACGCCGCGTGGGGATTGGATCCGCTGGGAGACCTTTCCAACCTCTACGCCTGCAACCAATTTCCGCCCAACGGGCAGAACGATCTGCATTGGTGCAACCAGCGCGCCAGCCGCGCGATGGCGGATTTCTATTCGGCTTTCACTCCTGGCGAACGCAAGAAAGACGATGCAATCGTCATGACGGAACTGCAAAAAGACACGCCGACGATCGTGACCATCGGCCTCGAGCAGACGTTCGTGGTCAACAAGGACGTCAAGAACTTCACTCCCGGCGCCGCGGTGCCGTTCGATAACATGATGGACGTCGATATCTAGTGCGCCGATTGCTCGCCGCGATGGTGCTGGCGGCCTTCGTTCTCGGAGGCTGCACCAACACCGGCGGCGGGCGCGGCGGCCGCCATCCCTGGACGATTCCGGGAACGCTGCGCTGGGCGGACGCCGAAGACGTCGACAATCTCAACCCGCTCCTCTCTACCGAAACGGTCGTCGACGATCTCTCGGCGTTTACGATGGGCTACTTTTTCGTCTTCGATGAAAAAGGCAATCCGGTTCCGTCGCTCTGCCTGGAGGTGCCGACCAAAGCGAACCACTTGATCTCGCCCGACGGACGGACGCTGACGTTCGAGTTGCGCCGCGGCGTACGCTGGCAGGACGGCGCGCCCTTTACCGCAGCCGACGTTGCGTTTACGGTCAAAACGATTCTCGATCCGCGCACCAACGTATTGAGCCGCGACGGCTGGGATCTCATCACGCGGGTCGATACGCCGAATGCGTATACGGTCGTCTTTCACCTCAAGGCGCCGTACGCGGCCTTTATCAATCGGTATTTCACGCCGCTCGGCAATCCGGCTATCCTGCCCGAGCATCTGCTCGCGGGCAAAGATATCAACCACGCGCCCTACAACGCACTGCCGGTCGGCCTCGGGCCGTTTCGCTACACGAAGTGGGTGCGCAGCAGCGAAGTCGAGATGGAGGCCTCGCCGTACTGGTGGGGAGGCAAGCCCAAACTCCAGCACGTCGTTTTCAAAATTATTCCCGATACGAACACGGCGATGACGCAGCTGCGCACGCACGAGATCGACGCATTCGTGCGCGTTCCGACCCAGCAACTCGCACGCGTGATCGAAACGCCGGACACGAAGACGATCGGATACGACGTAAACTCCTACGGCCACATCGACTTCAACGTGACAAATCCGATCCTTGCCGACCCGATCGTACGGCGGGCGCTAACCCGGGCGATCGACGTGAAGACGCTTTGGGAGAAGGTCGACCACCGCTCGGGGTTTCTGGCCTGCACGCCCGTGAGCCATTTGAGTTGGGCCTACGACGCGCACGCGCCGTGCTACGCGTTCGATCTCGCGCGCGCGAACGCGCTGCTGCAGCGCGACGGCTGGACGATGGGCGGCGACGGGCTGCGGCACAAAGATGGCCGGACCCTGCGCTTTAGCTTTGCCGGCAATACGGGCAATCCGGGGCTCGACGCTCGCGTGTTATTGATCCAAGGGTGGTTCAAAGAGATCGGCGCCGCGCTCGAATACTTCCGCTATCCGACGAGCAAGCTCTTCGCGTCGTACGCCGGTGGCGGCATCGATGCGACGCGTCACTACGACCTCACGTCATACGCGTGGTCGCTGCAGCCCGACCCGGATATGACAAACTACATCGCGTGCTCGCGCATCTCGCCGAACGGCCAGAACTACATGGGCTACTGCAATCCGCAGGTGGATCGGTTATTGGCGGACGCGCTCGGGCACTACGAGCGCGCGCGGCGCACGCGCGACTACATCGCCGTGCAGGAACTGCTCGCTCGGGACGTGCCGTTCGTCGTGCTCAGCCAGCGCACCGACCACATCACGTTCGACGACGACTTCCACGGGTTCATGCCCGGACCCGAGATGCTGTTCTGGAACGCGGCGCAGATTTCGAATTAAGCCAGAGCAGCAGCACGCAGCCCGCTAGCGGCAGGCAGCGCAGCGCCGCCCAAAATGCATTGGGCGTCAACAAACCGCTCGCCGTCTGTTCGGCCGCCCAGACCGATGCGGCCGAAGCGTTCGGCGGGAGCGCTCCGAACGCGTGCATCGCGTCCGGCCAGATCGGTGCCGGGTGCGCGTGCGCGTTCGCGCCGGCGATTCCGAGCAGTACGAGCGACGCGGCCGGCAACGCGAACGATCGCCACGGCAGATCCTCGCGCAGCGCCGCGTACCCGAAGAGTGCGCCGCTCGCAAGCAAGAGACTCTGAAGCGTACCGTCCGGCCGCTGCGCGAGGCCGAGCCAGTCGATCGCCACGAGGAGCGCGGCCGCGATCGCCGACGGTGCGATGCGGCGTTCGGCGCCCAACGTCGCCGCGAGTGCCGGAACGAAGACGATGCAGAGATCGTGTTCGTGAAAAAACGGAACGGCGAACGGCAAGATCGCACACGCGATTGCGAAGCGCCGGCGCGCGCCGTCGGCGCGCAGTGAAAGGATCGCCCACGCGCAGACGGCCGCGGCGGCGACTGCCAGACCGACCCCCGCGGACCACGCGCGTCCCATCCCGAAACCGTACGCGATCGCCGCGGGCGTTAGCTGGATGGTGCTGAAGCGTTCGGCAGCTCCGTGTTCGTTCAACACCCGAAGGTACGCCGTCAGCGCGTGCGGGCCAGTTGCGTACAGAGAAGCCGCCGCAAAGACGAGCGCGGCGCCCGCGAAGGCGCCCAGGGCGCGCAAGCGGCCGGCCTGCGATGCAAGCACGAGCGCGACGTTCGGCTGAAGCGCCGCGAACAGCGCGGCGACGGCGGTTCCGACTGCGGTGCGCTCGATGGCGAACAGCGCAATCAGCGCGAAGGCGAAGGCGGGCAGAGCGACTTGTCCGAGCGCGATCGCGCTCGTGAGCGGACCGAAGCCCAACCCGATCGCGACGCCCGCGATCGCGGCCATGGGAGTGAGTGCAACGCCGCACGCGCGAAGTGCGAACAGCACGACGAGTGCGAAGCTCGCCACGAGTACGAGGCTCCACGCGATGGCCGCGAGTGAGAACGGCATGCGCGCGAACATCGCCCACAGCGGCAGCGACGCGGGCGGCCCTACGAACGGTAAGAGTTCGTAGCGCGCGGGATCGACGCCGGGGATTTGCCGTTCGCTCGCCCAAATTGCCGTGGAGTACGGATCCTCTCCGCGCAGCCACGTGGCGCCGGCCGCGTAGTACGATTCGAAATCGCGCAGCGCGGGGCCGGGCGTGGCGTGCGGGCGCGCGAAGAGCAACGCACTTGCGACGCAGACCACGGCCAGGACGAGTTGAACGTTACGCTTTGTAGAGGGCAAGCCGCTCGATGGTTCCCTTGCGCGCCATCGCGTAGGCGACTCCGCCATCGAAACGCGCTTCGAACGCTTCGTCGAAGACGATCGTGCCGGGGCCGCCGACGGCCGGCACGAAGTGTTCCGGGATCGCCGTGCCGGCCATACCCAATGCGATCTCGCCGGGTACGAACCGAAACGATCCCAGCGCTCGCGGTTCGAGCGTCGGCGCTCCGTCGGTCCGCGGGACGTAGAACTCAGCCGCCAGCAACGCGTTGTCTTTGTAAAACGCGCTCAACAAACGTCGTTCGCGATTAGGCCCGGCGATCGCGTAGGTGTGCCAGCCGCGTGCCGGATAGCTAAACGCGATGCCGAGTTCGCGTTCGACCTGGTCGCGCGTCGTCGAGCCGATCGCAAAGGCGATCCGTTCGTTGAAGAGCACGACGGGGCGATCGAGCGGTGGCGGCGGACTATTTGGGGCTTTGCGCGCGCGATCGTGCATCGAGGCGAGAATCTCAACGGCGCGCAGCATCGCGAAATCCGGCGTCCGCTCGTCGCTCACGAGTCCTACCGGAACCCGTTCGGCACGGCGACGTGAGCGTACGAAGTGAGAAAGACTAAACCGAAGAGAACGACGAGATACCACGCGCCCACGCGCGCCCGCGCCCAGTTCGTCATCGCGGCCGCCCGCGGGTCGACGTGTCCGCGAAACGCCGCAATGACGGAGGGCAGCCCGAAAAGCCCGATGATTACGATGAAGATCAGCGATATGTGCAACGCGATCGCGAGAACGATAAACAAAATGAAGCCCGCGATCCAAAGCACCGGAGCGATCGCGTTGATAACGCGGCCGCCGTCGAACGGCGGAGTTGGAATCATGTTGAAGAGATTCAAAAACGCGCAGATGTACGCGGAGGCGTACCAAAACGCATCGTGCGTTATCGTACCGAAGGCGTAACACGCTATGCCGAGCACGAGACCGGTGAGCGGGCCGGCGAGCGCGATATAGGCGTCCTGTTCCAAGTCTTTGGGCGGCGTTCCGGCGGTAAACGCACCGAGCAGCGGAATGAAGACCGGCAGGCGCGCTTCCAAACCGTAATTCCGAAACGCGAAGTAGTGCCCGAGTTCGTGCGTCAACAGCACGAGGATGAACACGATCGCGATCTTCCAGCCGAAGAAGAGCACGTAGATGCCGAGCGAGAGGAAGAACGTCCAGCTGTATGCGAGCAGTTTTACGCTTACGAAGAGCCACTTGAGACTAAAGAGGATGTAAAGCAGCCCCTTGAACTTCGCCAGCAGCAGGCCGATGCCGACCAGACCGGCCCCGACGCCCTTGGCGGTGTTTTGCTTTTTCTCGCTTCCGTCCGGCGGGAGATACTCGCCCTCGCGCACGTCGTATTGGCGGTCTTCGGGGCGCTCGGCGCTCCACTTGCCCGCGTAGGGATTGACCGGCGGTTTTTTCGGCTGTTTGTCGTCTTCTGGCACGATGAGTCGTCTCTTGACGGGCCGGGAGAGCCAGGCCTTCTCGGGAAGAACGATCTCAGCTATGGCCGTACGAATCGTGATTCTCGGCGGGGGCTTCGCCGCCATTGCGACCGCGCACCGGTTGGAGCGGCTGCTCGCCCCGAACGAGGCGGAGATCGTCTTGATCGGGCGCGAGAATTTCTCGCTCTTCACGCCGATGCTGCCCGAAGTGAGTTCGGGTGCGCTCGACGTGCGTCACATCGTGACGCCGGTGCGCTCGCAGCTGCGATCTTCGCGCTTCATCCTCGGCGAAGTGCTGGCGCTCGATCCGCCGGCGAAGAGCGTGACGTACGTTCACACGCTTACCGGCGTAACCGAGTCGCTGGCGTACGATCAGCTGGTGCTCGCACTCGGGTCGGTGACGTCGACGTTCGATCTGCCGGGCGTAGCCGAACGCGTCTTCGCGCTCAAGACGCTCGAAGACGCGGGCATCCTGCGCAACCGCTTCATGTGGCTGCTGGAACTTGCCGACAGCGCGCGCGACGACGCCGAACGCCGGCGCCTCCTCACCTTAGCGGTCGTCGGCGGCGGATTTACCGGCGTCGAGACGGCCGGCGAAATGGTCGAACTCTTTCGCAGCGTCGAACGGTTCTATCCGCACGTGCGCCGCGACGACATTCGCATCGTGCTCGTCGAAGGCGGCGCCTCGCTGCTCCCCGGTCTGCCGCCAACGATGGGGACGTATTCGGCGCGCGCTCTCGCCAAACGCGGCGTCGAGATCGTGCTCGGCGACAACGTCCGGTCCGCCACTGCCGACGGGCTGGAACTGCAGAGCGGGCGCCGGATCGAGACGCGCACGATCGTGTGGAGCGCCGGCGTGCGCCCCTCGCCGCTGATCGCGGCGGCGCCGCTGCCGCACGCCAAGAACGGCGCGATTCTCGTGGGGCCGGATATGCGCGTTGCGACGGCGCGCGACGTGTGGGCGATCGGCGATTGCGCGGCGATTCCAAACGAGGCCGGCGGGTTTTACCCGCCGACCGCGCAGCACGCGATTCGCGAAGGGCCGGTGCTCGCGGCCAACCTCGTCGCCACGTTGCGCGGCGAAGCAACGCGACCGTTTCGGTACCGCTCGCTCGGTATGATGGCCTCGCTTGGGGCGCGTAATGCCGTCGCGCAATTGCCCGGCGATCGCGTCTTGACGGGTTTTCTCGCGTGGGTTCTCTGGCGCGCCTACTATCTCTCGCGCCTGCCGGGGCTCGATCGCAAGTTGCGCGTCGCGTTCGATTGGGCGCTCGAGCTGCTCTTCCCACGCGACATGTCCGAGTTGCGCGTCTACACGCGCCGCGCGCAGTCGAGCGCGGCAGTCGACGCCGGGCTCGCCCCTCGCGACGAGGCGCCGCCATTCGACCGGCCGTGAAGTAGAACGGTGCCGCGCGCGAGAAGTCTTAAAACGAGCAACACACGTCGGGGGCGCATCATGGAATTTCGAGAACCCATCGAACGGCTGATTCGCGACCCGCGCGAGTTCACGCGCGCGCTGAACTTCCCCGATGCGAGCTCGATCCGGCTCTACGACGAGACGCTGCGCGACGGCGAGCAGATGCCGGGCGTCTGTTTCACGCCGGCGCAGAAGTACGAGATCGCCAAGCGGTTGGCCGATATCGGCGTGCATATCATGAGCGTCGGATTTCCGGCCGCCTCGGCCGGCGATCGCAAGACGCTGCAATTGGTTATGGAAGGCAAGCGCCGCGGCGAACTCGGCGAGACCGAGATCGTCGTGATGTGCCGCAGCAGCGCCAAAGACATCGACGTCACGGCGCGTACGCTCGAAGAGGTCGGCATCTCGCCCTCGGAGGTGACGTTTTTCATCTTCACGAGCGGCAGCGACTTGCATTTGAAATACAAGATCGGCAAGATGCTGCTCAAGCAAGAAGGCCGCGACGAGAGCGAATGGCTCGACCTTCCGCTCGAATTTTACCGCAATGCGAATATCAAGCTGCAGTGCGACGCGATTGCCTACGCGCGCTCGCGCGGCGTCACGAAGATCGAATTCGGCGCCGAAGACGGCAGTCGCGGCGACGTTGAATATTTCATTTCATATTTTAAGGCCGGCATGGAGGCGGGCGGCAATCGTCCCGCGTGGCCCGACACCGTCGGCTGCCTCACGCCCGAAGCGGCCAAGTGGTACTCCAGCCGGATCGTGGCGGCGATGCCGAAGGGATTGCCGATGGTTTGCCACTTCCACAACGACTACGGCCTAGGGACGATCAATGCCATCACCGCGGTTTCGTGCGGATTCAAAGTGGTTTCGGTGACCGCCAACGGCTATGGCGAGCGGGCCGGCAACGTCAAACTTCACGAATTCGTGACCGCGCTCAACGTGCTCTATGGCGTGGAGATTCCCGGCTTCAAGTATCACAAATTGCGCGAACTCGCGCGTTTTATGGAGCGCATTAGCGGCATCCCGATGCAGCAGCACGAGCCGATCGTGGGCGAGAAGGTCTTCGCACACGAGTCCGGGATCCACACGCACGCCATGCTGATCGATCACCGCATGTACGAAGCGGTGCCCGCCGCCCTCGTCGGCGGTGAGACCAACTGGATATTCGGCAAACACTCCGGCGTTGCGCTCGTTGAGGACACGTTGCGCCATCATTCCGAAGAGCTCGCAAGTCACGGCATCGAGGTCACGCCCGAACTTGCCGGGCGCGTGACCGAAGAGATCAAGCGGTTGCGCGAAGAGCGAGCCGCCTCGAGCAAGAGCGAAGAGGCCATCGACGCATACGAATCCGCGATGCGCCGCCTCTCGATCACCGAGTCCGACGTCGCCGCCATCGCCATCGCCCTAGCCAAACCCCAAGCCGTAGCCTAACTTGCCCCTTCCTGTCATCCTGAGCCTGTCGAAGGACGAGCCTGTCGAAGGACGAGCCTGTCGAAGGACGGACGATGCGAGGAACGCGCTCGTGCTTCGACAAGCTCAGCATGACAAACAGCAACGCCAGCTCAACATGACAAACAGCAACGCCAGCTCAGCATGACAAACAGCAACGACAGCTCAGCATGACAAACAGCAACGACAAGCTCAGCATGACAAACAGCAGCGACAGCTCAGCATGACAAACAGCAACGACGCAGCATGACAACAACGATAACACCCCTTTTTTGTCATCCTGAGCTTGTCGAAGGACGACCGGACTCGTGCTTCGACAGGCTCAGCATGACAAACGACGACGGCGCAGCATGAGAACGACGACAAGGCCCGTTGCCCAGCGGACAATCGGCGGCGGCCCAGCGACAGCGGCGGCGCCCCTTGTCATCCTGAGCTTGTCGAAGGACGAGCTTGTCGAAGGACGAGCTTGTCGAACGGCGATGCGCGTGAGGGGTGGGCGATGAGGACGTACGTTCGTACGATCTTTGCGATCGGGTGCGGGTATGTGGTCGTGCTCGTGATGATTCTCCTCGGCGCGATCGTTATCGCGGCGGCGATGTTTCACGGGCTGCCGATGGCAGTCGCGCCGCCGAAATTTATCGCGGCCAACGCCGTGCTCGCATTCGTTTCGAGTATCGCCGGCGGTGCGCTCACGGCCCGGGTTGCCCCGTCGCGCCCGATCTATCACGCCGCAGGCCTCGGCGTGGCGCTCCTTTCGATCGGCGTCTTCGCGTTGATTTTCCCGAGCCCGCAGTCGCTCGTACCCAATTGGTACGAACCGCTCGTTGCCGTGCTCGGAGCGATCGGCGCGGTCGTCGGCGGCATGCTGGTACGCGACGCAAAAAACTTGACAACGTAGACGAATATTTGTAAAATCGCCTAACTATGCGATAGCGACATACGCCCCACATCCCACGTCACGTACCATCCGCACCAGTTGTTGGGAGTTTCGTATGTCGTCCGCCACCGCCGTCGCCGAGCGCGAAGGCGTCTTCGCTTCCCGAAGTTTTCGTCAATATTATATCGGCCAGGCCTTCAGCATGGCCGGCGATGGGCTGCGCACGCTCGCCATCCCGCTGCTCGTTTACCGATTGACCGGGTCGGCGCTTTCGACCGGCGTCGCGTATGCGTGCGAGTTCGTACCGTTCGCGTTCTTGAGCGTTCCCGCGGGGTCGCTCGCCGACCGCGTGGACCGGCGCGCGCTGATGATCGGCGCGGACGTCGTGCGCTTTTTAGTCATGGTCGCGATGGCCGTCCTGTTCCTACGCCACGCTCTGCCGGTGGCCGGCGTCTACGCGGGCCTGGTGGTGCTTTCGATCGGCGCGGCGGTCTTCATGGGCGGTCAATCGTCGAGCATTCCGTTCTTGCTCGGCAAAGAGCGTGCGACCGCGGCGCAAGCCGCGTTGATGGGCGCCGACAGCGTTTCGCAGATGGCCCTGCCTGCGGCGGGCGGCGCGCTGCTGGCGGCATTTGGGCCGCTGCCGGCCCTGCTGCTCAACGCGCTGACGTATTTGGTCTCGCAATACTCACTCTCGCGAATTCCTACGCTCGGCCCCGAAAAAACCAGCGGGCTGCCGAACGGGCGCGAACTGGTCGAAGATATGCGAACCGGTTTTCGGCTGCTCTTTGCCGATCCCGGGATGCGCGCGCAATCGTTCATCGGTTTGACGCTCAATATCGTCGGGTTCGGCGGATTCACGATCTTGATCCCGTTCTTAAAACGCGGCTTCGGTGCGAGCGACTATCAGGTTTCGCTCTTCTGGATGATTGCCGGCGTCGGCGCGGTCGCCGGATCGGTCTTTGCCTCGAAGTTCGCGCGCCGGTGGCCGTTCGGACGAGCGCTCACGACCGCCTATATCGTGGACACGATCCTCTTCATTCCGGTCGTGCTCACGCACAATCTCTGGATCGCCGGCCTGTTCTGGGCAATCGGTAACGCTTGCGTGCAATTCGAGATCTCGCAGGTGATCGGTTTTCGGTTGCGCGTCATCCACGAAGACTACGTGGGGCGCGTCTTCGGCGCCGTGCGCCTTCTCGTGCTCTGCGGCGTCCCGATCGGAACGCTGTTCTTCGGCTACGTGGCGGATCATTACGGCGCGCGCGCCGGAATGACGATCTCCGCACTCGCCTGTCTCGCCGTTGCCGTCGTCGCGATCTCGTCGCCGACGATTCGCGGCGAAACGCGTTAGGAGAGCGCGAGCGCTCCCATTCGGAAGGCCGCGACGAAGGCTTTAAAGACGGTCGGATAGTCGTCATGCACCAGCCGGACGGTGCGGCCGGCCGTGCGTTCGAAGCCGGGAATCAATTCGATAAGGTCGGCCTGCTCGACACGCGTGACGTCGATCTCCAACGTAATGGGCGGCTCGAAGACGTACGGCTTAGCCCCGGCGGCGTTCCGTACGGCGTCGGTCGCGGCGGCGCGTATGGCAGCCTGCGCGGCTTGGGGCGAGAGCGAGTCGACGGCCAAGTGCCCGATGCTGTCCTTCACGATCGCACCGGTCACCCACGGCATCTGCGCGGTGACCTCCGCGATCGTCGTGCGATCTCCGGTTACCAACAGCACGGGCACGCCGTAGTGTCCGGCGAGGCCGGCGTTGAGCGTCGCCTCGCTGCAGCGCACGCCGTTGACCCGCAGATCGTAGATCACGCCGGGCGTATACGTGTGACAGAGCGTGGCGCCGGCCGAGCCGATCGCCGCGTGATAGCCGGTGAAGAAGACGCCGTCGAAACCCGCATCGATACCCTGCACCATCGAGAAGGGTTTGCGATTTCCGAACGTGACGCGGATGTTGTCGGGTAAACCGTCGAAGAGCAGATTGCGCATCGGACCGTGCGAGTCGTTGACCAGGATCTCGCACGCGGCCGCATCGCGCGCGCCGTCGATGGCAGCGCGGACTTCCTGCGTGAGATAGCGCTGATAGATCGCGTATTCGGGCGTGTAACCGCGCGCGTCGACTTGCTCCCAACTGCAGACGCCGGCGACGCCTTCCATGTCGCTCGAAATGTAGAGCTTCATGCCACGACCGAGGCGGCGCCGCCCAAACGAAAGGCCGCCACGAACGCGCGGAATACGGCGGCATAATCGTCGTGAACGAATCGTACCGTGCGGCCGCCGATGCGCTCGAAGCCGGGCATCAACTCGATGAAATCCGCTTGTTCCACGCGCGTCGTTTCCAGCTCCATCCTAATCGGAGGCTCGAAGACGAACGGTTTCGCCGATCCGGCGTTCCGCATCGCGTCGCCGGCCGCAGCGCGAATCGCCGCCTGAGCTGCCGCCGGCGTGAGCGAATTGGTTGCGTAGTGCCCGATGCTCTCCTTGACGATCACCGGGGTAACCCACGGCATCTGCCGGCCGACCTCTTCGACGATCGTGCGATCGCCGCTTACGAGCAGCAGCGGCACGCCGTGGTAACCGAGCAGCGCCGCGTTTAAGAGCGCTTCGCTGCACGCCGTTCCGTTGATGCGCACGTTGTAAAGGACGTCGGCGGTGTAGGTGTGCGCGAGCGCCCCGTCCTTATCGCCCGACTTCGCGTGATAGCCGGTAAAGAACGCGCCGGCAACGTCGCCATCGATACCCTGCGCCATCGAAAAGGGCTTGCGCGAACCGGAGATCAGGCGCACGTCGGCCGGCAACTCGTCCCAAAGCAGGTTGCGCATATCCCAGTGCGAGTCGTTGATCAGCACGCCCGTCGCGCCGCCGCTGCGGGCGCCTTCGATTGCCGCGCGCACTTCCTGCGACATGTATCGCCGGTAGACGGGATACTCGACCGTATTCGACGGGTCGCACTGCATCCAGCTGCAAACCCCCGCCGTGCCTTCCATGTCGCAAGAAATATAAATGCGCACGCTTGTGTCTAGTGCTCCTGTGAGAGGGCGTTTTGTGCTTGGCTGAAGCCTTCGGCGGCGGCGGCGTTGCGCGGGTTGGCAGCTAGCGCTCGTTTGTAGAGTGGAACGGCTTTCGCGTACATGCCGGCCGCGAGGTAGAGATCGGCGAGCTGCGTGAGCGCGACGTCGTCCTTCGGATTCTTCGTTATGCGCGCGCGCAACTGCGCGAGCTGCACCTGCACCGCCGGCGGCGGACCTCCGCCTTCGACGTTGACGTTGGAACCCTGCGACTGCGCGGAGACGGGCAGCGCGCTCGCTCCGGCCGCCGGCGCTCCGGTTCCCGAACCGAAGACGCCGCCGCTCGTGCCGAATCCGATGCGAAGCAGCCAGGCCATCGCGCCCAAGAAGACGATCGCGAAGACCGCAACGATGGGCACGTAGAGGCGCGGCGGTAAACCGCGTTGTTTTGAATCGGGCACAAGACTCGTTTGGACGAACGCCGAAAAACTCTTCGTGATAACGGTGCAGGCTTCGGAGACCGATCTCCAGTTGCTCTTCGCGGAGCTCAATAACTTTCATTTCAACGGTGAAGTACCGGCCTGCCGCATTCGGTACAACGCGCGCTTTTCAAACTCCGCCGGGCGCATCACCTATAGCGTGCGGCCGCTGCTGATCGAACTCTCGCCCAAGCATTTCCAGACTCATCCCGAGGCGCTGCGCGAGACGCTCTTGCACGAGATGATTCACGCCTGGCTCTTCGACCGTCATCGCGATACGGGTCACGGCGCGCGCTTCAAGAAGAAGATGCGCGAATGTGGTCTGACCTCGATCTACCACGATTTGGGCAGCGCGAGGCCGCTCAACGAATCCGCCAAGCGCTATATTTTGCGTTGCGAGCGTTGCGCCATGGAGGTCCTTCGAAAGCGCCGCCCGGCCGCCCCGATGAGCTGCGGCCGCTGCTCGCGGCGGGGCTTCGATCCTCGGTTTCCCCTCACGATTTTCGAGGTGGTGGAGACTCGGCCCGTCGGCACGACCTTGGGGGCCGCGGCCCAGGGCAGGCGGCCTGCGACCTAGGTCGAGGCTGAAAGAGGCCCAAAAGAGCGAAGATATCGGGGCCATGACCACTGCGAATTTGAACACCAACGGGGCCAAAACGCGCGTCGAGTCAGACTCGATGGGACCCATTGACGTACCCGCGGACAAGTATTACGGCGCGCAATCGGCGCGCTCGCTCATCCATTTCGATATCGGCGACGGCAGCACGCCGCGCGATCAGATGCCCAAGGCCGTCATCAAAGCGATGGCTACGCTCAAGAAAGCCGCCGCGCTCGTCAATAACGATCTGGGCAAGCTCGACGAAGCGAAGAAGAACCTGATCGTCGCCGCGGCCGACGAAGTGATCGCCGGTAAACTCGACGCGCACTTCCCGCTGCGCGTGTGGCAGACCGGCTCGGGGACGCAGACGAACATGAACGTCAACGAGGTGATCTCGAACCGTGCGATCGAGATCGCCGGCGGCGAGATGGGCAGCAAGAAGCCCGTGCATCCGAACGATCACGTGAACATGTCGCAGTCCTCGAACGACACCTTTCCGACGGCCATGCATATGGCGGCGGCCGAGGCGATGGTCGAGATGCTGCCGGCCGTGAAAAAATTGCGCGACGCGCTCGACGCGAAGTCCAAGCAGTGGAAAGAGATCGTGAAGGTCGGCCGTACGCATTTGCAGGATGCCACGCCGCTCACGCTCGGCCAAGAGTTCTCGGGCTACGTGACCCAAATCGATCGTGCGATGGTCGCCTGCAACGAAGCGCTCAACCATCTCTACGATCTCGCCATCGGCGGAACGGCCGTTGGAACGGGGCTCAACGCCCATCCCGAATTCGCGGATCGCGCGGCGAAAAAACTCGCCGAGCTGACCGGTCTGCCGCTGCGGTCGCACCCGAACAAGTTCACCGCGCTCGCCTCGCACGATGACTTCGTTTTCGCCTCGGGCGCGCTCAAGATGCTCGGTGCGGCGCTCATGAAGATCGCCAACGACATCCGCTGGCTCTCGTCGGGTCCCCGCGCCGGGATCGGCGAACTCACCCTTCCGGAGAACGAGCCGGGCAGCTCGATCATGCCGGGCAAAGTGAATCCGACGCAATCCGAAGCGATGACGATGGTCGTCGCGCAAGTGTTCGGAAACGATCTCGCGATCAGCTTTGGTGCCTCGCAGGGCAACTTCGAACTCAACGTCTTTAACCCGGTGATGATCTACAACTTCCTGCACTCGTGCAATTTACTGCGCGATACGTGCACGATGTTCCGCGAGCACGCCGTCGTTGGGCTGCAAGCCAACGAAGATATCATTGCGAAGTACTTGAGTGAATCCCTCATGACGGTCACCGCCCTTTCCCCGAAGATCGGGTACGACAAGGCCGCGGAGATCGCCAAAAAGGCGCATCACAATAAGGCGACGCTCAAAGAGACCGCGGTCGGCTTGGGCTACGTGACCTCCGAAGAATTCGACGCCTTCGTCGTCCCCAAAGAGATGACGTATCCCAAATAGGACCCGCAGCGAGCGAGCGGCGAACGGACCGGCGGTTAGCCGGTCCGTTCGTTTTGCAGCCGGCGGGAGGCCCGCTACTCCGCCCGGTCGAACGTCCGTTCGGTTTCTTTGCAAACACAACTTCCTTGTCGTAGTCTGAGTTCTACCGGTATGCACGTTTTGAAAGTGAGGCCATCATAGCCGCTCGGAATAGCCGAAAAAAATCACCGCGCCCCAGCACGCCGCGGCCCGCCGCCGAGCCGACGAAAGAAGCGCCGCTCGAAGTCTTCGGCACGATCAAACAGATCTTCCCCAGCACGACGTTTTCGGTCGAGCTTGAGAACGGTCACACGATTCTCGCGCATATCGCCGGGCGTCTGCGCCGCCATCGCATCAAAATTCTTCCCGGGGATCGCGTCGATCTCGAACTCTCGCCGTACGATCTGACGAAGGGACGCATCGTCTATCGCTATCGTGCGGGAGAACCGCGCCGCACGTAGTGCCGCGTGACTGACGCCCAGCGCCTCGCGCAAGCGCTCAACGCGCTCACGAAGAACCCGCAGTTCGCCTACACGAAGGCGCGCGCGGCGGCGCGGCAAGAACCGGCGGTCGATTGGGAAGCAACCAAATCGCTCAACGTCGATTTCAACGCAGACGTAGACGGCTGCGAGTCGTTCGCAATGCGCGACAAGAGCGTTTGCAGATGGCAGCCGGGGCAGTACCGGTACGTCGCCTCGTAACGTTTCCGCGCAGCCTTGACAGGGCCCGTTCAAGTATGGTTTCGTCCTGATACGGGGCGTCAACGGGAGAACGTTATGGCAAATTCCTTCGTGCACGTGGAACTGAGCACCAGCGATCTCGCAAAGGCGAAAGCCTTTTACGGAGCGCTGTTCGACTGGAAGCTCGAGGACGTCCCGATGGGTCCGGAGTCGTACACCACGATCGATGTGGGTGAAGGTACCGGCGGCGGAATGATGCGCAATCCGGTGCCCGGCGCTCCGTCTGCATGGCTCGCCTACGTCGCCGTCGCGAACGTTGCCGACGCGACGAAGAAGGCGGCGTCGCTCGGCGCCACCGTCGTCAAAGATGTGACGGAGATTCCGGGATACGGGTCGTTCAGCGTTATCGCCGATCCGACCGGCGCCATGCTCGGTTTGTGGACTCCAGCTAACGGTAATCGCTAACATCCTGACTATGAGTTCCGTTTTCGAACTGCGCCGGTACACGCTGCATCCCGGTAAACGCGACGCGCTCATCGACTTATTCGAGCGCGAGTTCGTGGAAAGCCAAGAGGAGGCCGGCATTCGGCTGGTGGGTCAGTTCCGCGATCGAGATCGCCCCGACATGTTCGTCTGGCTACGCGGTTTCCCGGACATGGAGGCACGCAGGCTGGCCCTGGGCGCGTTCTACAAAGGGCCGGTGTGGAAGGCCCATCGCGATGCCGCCAATGCCACGATGATCGATTCGGACAACGTGTTGCTCCTTCGGCCGTCAACGGCATCGGAATTTGCCGTGCCGCAATCGCCGCGGGCTCCGGCGGGCGCGACCGAGCGTCCGCGTTCGCTCGTAACCGCGACGATCTACGATCTGCGCGAGCCGGCGGGTCCGGCGTTCGTACGCTTCTTCGAGGAGCGCGTCGCGCCGCCGATGACGCGTTTTGGCGCGCGCCCGATCGCGTATTTTGAAACCGAAACCGCTGAGAATTCGTATCCGGATTTACCCGTCCGATCGGGCGAAAATACGTTCGTCTGGTTTGCGATCTTCGAGGACGCCGCGCAGCACGACCGGCACGTCGACTCGCTGGCGCGCTCCGCCGAGTGGAACGACGTTCTCCCGGAGCTGAACGCTTGGCTTAACGCACCGGCCAGCGTGCTGCGACTGGAGCCGACCGAGCGATCGCAATTGCGATAGCCTGCGGCGAGTTCACGCGTGGCGTGCGTCGCCGTCCAGAATGCGATCGACGATGCCATATTCCAATGCCTCGGCGGCCGTCATATAGTAGTCTCGCTCGATATCGTGCATGATTCGCTCGCGCGTTTGGTGCGTGGTTCGTTCGTAGATGTCGGCGATGATGTGACGCGTCGCGATCAGTTCGCGCGCGGTGATTTCGATCTCCGTGGCCTGGCCGCCGATCTGCCCGATCGACGGCTGGTGGATGAGCACTTTGCTGTACGGGAGCGCCATGCGTTTGCCCGGCGCGCCGCCGGTGAGCAGCACCGAGGCGGCGGACGCGACGAATCCGGCGCAGATGGTCGCGATTTCCGGCTTGACGAGCTGCATCGCGTCGAACATCGCCAGCGCCGCGCTCACGCTCCCGCCGGGGCTGTTGATATACAGGTCGATATCGCGATCGGGATCTTGGCGTTCGAGGAAGAGCAACTGCGCGATAACCAGATTGGCGAGGTTGTCTTCGATCGTTCCGGTTACGAAAACGATGCGGTCCTGAAGTAACCGCGAGAAGATGTCGTACGAGCGTTCGCCGCGGGCGGTTTGTTCGACGACGATGGGGACGAGATGGCTCATCGACGCAGTATAAACCAGTCCGTGCCCGGCGCGCGAAACGGACACCGAAAAGCGGCCAGGTCATGGAGGTTCGGGTACCGCCGGGATGCGAAAGAACGATCGATGAACACGCTGACCCGAGAGCAGGAAGAACGCATCCTTGCGATGCTGCGTGCGGGGAAAACGCTGCGCCGCATCGAGAACGAGACGGGGCATCGCCGCGAGACGATCGCGGCGTACGGCCGGCGCTCCGGCCTCATCGGCGGCGTCGTCGTGCCGTTCGAGCGGCCGCGCCAGCCGGTATCGGTCTGCGATCGCTTTCGCGAGCGAATCCAACGCGCGCTGTTCGAGGGAGACTCGTTGCGGGCGCTTCACGAGACGCTCGTACGTGAGGAAGCGTTTCCCGCGAGTTACAGCGCGCTAAAACGCTACGTTCGCACGTCGTCGCTGCGCGGGCGCCGCGCCGAGCCGATGATGCTCGCCGCCTAAAGGTGGCGCAGAACCAGCGCGACGGCGGCCACGAGGAGTGCGATCGCTACGAACTTGATGAGCAGGGGCGAGTTGAGGCGCATCGAGAGACGCGCGCCGATCTGGCCGCCGATGATGCCGCCGAGAACGAGCGGAATCGCATAGGCGGCGCGAATGTTGTGCTGCACGATTTGCGCGACGAGTCCGACCGGCGAGGTGAGGACGATCGCGAAGTGCGACGTCGCGCTGATCGCGTGGGCTGGAAGTGCGGAGAAATACAGCAGTACCGGAACGAGCACCACGCCGCCGCCGACTCCGAAGAGACTCGAAACGAATCCTACCGCCAGGCCCGTTAGAAGCGATCGCCACACCGGCATCGCGCGCGCGCCGGCGATCGCGGTCCGTTCGTCGCGCTCGCCGGCACGCGCGCCGCGTTTGCGAATGATGTCGAAGGCGACGGCGCCTAAGAGCAGCGCGTAGAGCACGTCGAAGAGGCCGCCCGAAACGTGCGCGACCAGAATCGCGCCGAGGATGCTGCCCGGGAAACCGCCCGCCGCCACCAGCAAGCCGAGTCGAATGTCGACGCGTTTTTGGCGCAGGTACGCGACCGAACCGCTGCCGCTATTGGCGACCACCAGCATCAGCGAGGTGCCGGCCGCCATCGCGGGCGAGAGGCCGAAAAAGAGCCGTAAGATCGGCACCATGATGAAGCCGCCGCCGAGACCGACCATCGAGCCGAACGTGCTCGCCGCGATCCCGACGAGAAAAAGCGCTCCGTAAAGAAGCGCCGTAGCCTCGGTCACGCCGGAACCGGCTTAGCCGTTGGCGCGGCCGATATAACGGCGATCGCGGGTGTCGATGCGGATCGTGTCGCCCGGATTGACGAAAAGCGGCACGTTGACGGTAGCACCAGATTCGAGTTTCGCCGGCTTGGTGGTGCCGGTCGCGGTGTCGCCCTTAAAGCCCGGATCGGTTTCGACGATCTTCAGTTCTACGTGCGCCGGGAGATCGACGCCGATCGGCACGCCGTCGTGAAATTGCACGTCCACGACCATCGCATCTTTGAGGAAGTCGGCGGGATCGCCGATAAGATCGCGCTGGATGGTGACGTTCTCGAACGACTCCTGGTCCATGAAGTGGTAACCGTCGTCGTCGTTGTACAGCATCTGCATCTGACGGTTGTCGACCGTCGCCCGCTCCAGCTTCTCGCCGGCGCGAAAGGTACGTTCGACGGTCGCGCCCGACTTCACGTTCTTCAAACGCGTCCGCACGAAAGCCGATCCCTTGCCCGGTTTGACGTGCAAAAACTCGATGACGGTCCAGAGGTGGCCGTCGATAACGATGGTGACGCCGTTACGGAAATCGTTCGAAGAAATCATGACCAGGGCCAATACGCACCCCGGCTGCGCTAGCCCTGGTTGGCGTCGGGCCCCCGTCGCCGCAGGAACCCAATCCCGCTCTCGGTGCCCGTTCGCAGGCGGCCGATGTTCTCACGATGCGTGTAGACGATGAACGCCGCGGCGAACGCGCCGTAGACGGCCATCGGGACGCTCCGCGTGAAGAAGAAGAGTGCGAACGGCGCGGCGACGTTGCCGAGCATCGACCCGACCGACGAGTACGAGGTCGCGAGCGCCCCGGCAATCCAAGCCGCAACCGCCACGATTCCGGCCTGCCAGCTGAGCGCGAAGATCGCCCCAAAGGAGGTCGCGACGCCCTTGCCGCCTTTCCAGCCGAGCCAGGGCGAGAAACAATGTCCGAGCACCGACGCGATGGCGGCAATCACGGCGAGGAGATCGCTATGGAGGATCGCGAGCGAGAGAAATGCCGGCAGAAACCCCTTTGCCGCGTCCAGCAGTAAGACGGCGATGGCACCGCCTTTGCCGAGCGTGCGCAACGCGTTCATCGCACCGATATTGCCGCTGCCCGATTTTCGAATGTCGGTCCGGTAAAAGACGCGTCCGATCAGGTACCCGAACGGAATCGAACCGATCAGAAATGCGACCGCGGCGACGGCGAGTACGATAACGGGCGGCGTGGCCACTTACTCCGTTTCCTCGTCGCGCCGCCTTGCGCGGAACTCGAGCGTGAGCGGAACGCCCTCGAATTCGAAGCTGCTGCGAATGATGTTTTCCAAGAAGCGCTTGTACGAGGTCTGCACGAGTTCGGGGTCGTTGCAATGAAAGACGAACAGCGGCGGATGCGACGACGGCTGCGAGCAGTAGTAGATCTTGAACGGCTTTCCGCCCGGCGCCGGCGCAGGATGCGCGAGCGTCGCGTCGCGTATGACCGAGTTGAGCTTCGCCGTCGGAACGTGGCGATCCAGATTGGCCGAAACCTTCATCACGAGCGGCATCAGGCTGCTGAGGCGGCGACGGGTCTTGGCGGAGAGGAACGTAACCGGCGCAAATTTGGCGAACGGAACGTGGCTGTAGATCACGTCGATGAGTTCGGATTGGCTGAACTCGCCCTGTTCGCGGGCCAAATCCCACTTGTTCCCGACGATGATGAGCCCTTTGCGTTCCTCGAGTACCATGCCGGCGAGGCGCCGGTCCTGCGCGAGCAATCCTTGCATCGAATCGAAGAGCAGTATCGCGATATCGCAGCGTGCGATCGCCGAGAGCGACCGCAGCGCCGAATAATATTCAATCGCGCCGTGCTGTTTTGGTTTCTTGCGAACGCCGGCCGTATCGATCAACCGAATCTTCTGGTCGTGAAACTGAAGGATCGTATCGATGGCGTCGCGCGTGGTACCGGGGACGTCGGAGACGATTGCGCGCTCCTCGTTGAGCAGCGAGTTGAGCAGCGAACTCTTGCCGACGTTGGGCCGGCCGACCAGGGCGATCGAGAGTTCGCCTTCGGCGACGGCCGACGGCGCGTCGGGCGGCAAGAGGTCGAGGACGGCGTCGAGCAAGTCGCCGGTGCCTTCGCCGTGGATCGCTGAAACCGCAAAGGGCTCGCCGAATCCGAAGGCGGCGAACTCGCCGTGTACGGCGCTAGCGGCGCTCGGCGCTTCGGCTTTGTTCGCGACCAGCACCACGCGCCGTCGCGTCCGGCGCAAAATGCCCGCCACGTCTTCATCGATGGGATTGCGCCCGGTCGAAGCGTCGACGACGAAGATGATCGCGTCGGCTTCTTCGGCAGCGACCTCCGCCTGGCGGCGGGTCGAGGTGACGACGTGGTCGCCCTCTTTATCGGCGTCGGGGTCGATGCCCGCGGTGTCGACCAAGCTGAACGTCCGTCCGCGCCATTCGCAGAGCCCGTAGAGACGGTCGCGCGTGACGCCGGGGGTATCCTCGACGATCGCGAGGCGCTGGCCGATCAGGCGGTTGAAGAGCGCGCTCTTGCCGACGTTCGGGCGTCCGACGATCGCAACGGTCGCGGGCCGAAGCATGGGAGCTTCGTCTAATTCTATGGGTTGCACGGGAACAGCCTATTCGGACTCGGGGCGGAAATACTTTGGCGCGCAGGCCGGGCTGGCGCTTAAAATGAAAACCATGCGAAATCCATGGGAAGATTTTTGCTCGGACGACTGCTCATCGTCGCGCTGTTGGCCTGCATACCGATCGTTCCCGCGCGGGCGGAGACTGCGTTCGGGGCGCTCTATTTGTCGTCGCTGCCTACGGGAGCCGACGTGTGGGTCGACGGAAGCTACATAGGTCGCACGCCGGTCTTACTCGACGGACTGCGGGCCGGCAAACACACGGTCACCTTCACGAAGACCGGCTGGAAGGTATCCGAGGACGACCAGCAAGTCAACGGCGGGCAAACCACCATGGCGAGCGTTCAGCTCGATCCGCTGCATCCGGTCAAGCAGCGCGGCGTCGTCGTCCTGCACGGACTCGACGGACGGGCGCGCGTATCGTTCGACGGTGCGGCGCCGGAGCCGCTGCGATCCAGCTACGACGAGCCGGTCGGCGCGCACAAAATCGTGGTGCGCGAGCCGCACGAACGCTACGACCGCTCGGTTAGCGTCTATCCGGACGAGACGACGCACGTGTTGTACCGGTCGCCCTTCGACGACACCCGCTCCGCCGTCGTCGCGCCGGTCGCGGACTATTTTCCGGAATCGGCGAGTAAAATCGACGCTAGCGGGCGCTTGGTGATTCGCTGGGGCGGTCACGTCGTCGTGGGCCGCGTCGGCGATGCGCGCTTCACCGTCGATCGCCGCGATCAGGTGTACGACGCACCCGCCGGAATGGTCCGTGGGAAGCTCTATCTTCCGCTCGACCTGATCCTCGCGATAACGGGCGGAAAATCCCGGTAAGAAGGCCATGGCAAGCATCTACATCGAGACGTTCGGCTGCCAGATGAACGAAGCCGATTCCCAGTACATCGCGCAGCGCGCCGAAGCGGCGGGCTATACGCTCGCAACGAAGGCCGAAGAAGCCAACGTCCTCATCCTCAACACGTGCACGGTTCGCGACAATGCCGAACGGCGCGCGTACGGACGCATGGGGCATTTCAAAGTGCTCAAAGAGGCCGATCCGAATCTGCGCATGATCGTGACCGGTTGTTTGGCCGAACAGGATCGCGATCGCATGCAGCGGCGCGCCCCGCACATCGATGCGGTGTTTGGGACCAAAGAATTGGCCCTGCTCGCAGACACGCTCGAAGCGTGGCGGCCGGAATTCGAGGAGACGGAACTCGCGCAGGAGCGCGCGCTGTTGTTGCCGCTCGGCGGCGCCGCCGATTGCATCACCGATGCCTTTACGTCGTTGCGCGGCTTCGTGACGGTGCAGCGCGGCTGCTCGTATTACTGCACGTTTTGCATCGTTCCGCACGTTCGCGGACGCTTCGATCATCGGCCGACGAGCGAGATTCTCGCCGAGGTTCGCGAACGCGTCGCCGCGGGCGCGCGCGAGGTGATGCTCGTCGGACAGACGGTCAACGCGCACAAGGATCCGGCTACCGGCGCGGATTTCGGCGATCTCGTTCGCGCGGCGGCAGCGACTCCCGGGCTCGAACGTTTGGCGTTCATCTCACCGCATCCGAAAGATTTTACCGAGAAGATCGTGCGGGATCTCGCCGATCTGCCGGCACTCAATCCGCGCATCCACCTTCCGCTGCAGTCGGGCAGCGATTCGATCCTGCGCCGGATGAACCGCAAATATACGCTTGCCGAGTTCGCCGCGCGGGTGGAGTGGATTCACCGCTACCTTCCCGGCTGGGCGATCACGAGCGACGTCATCGTTGGCTTTCCTGGCGAAACCGGCGAAGACTTCGAGCGTACGCTCGAGTTCGTGGAAACGGGCGTCTTCGCAAACGTCTACTCGTACATCTATTCACCGCGCCGCGGTACGCCGGCCGCCAACTGGGAGCCGGTTCCCAACGACGTCGTACACGCGCGCTTCGACCGGCTCGCCGCCGCGCAGAACCGCGCCTCGCGGGCGTATCACGATCGCAAGATCGGCAGCGTGGTTCGCTGCCTGATCCAAGGACCGTCGCGCAAAGATCCGGCAAAACTCGCCGCCAAGACGCTCGATAACGTAACGGTGATCGCGCCGATGCCGCCGGACTACGACGACGTCCTCTACGCGCGCGAGCCATGGCTCGACGTCGAGGTAGCGAGCGCGCACGTCTGGGGCTGCTCCGGAACGATTCGCCGTCGCGCGGAACGCTGCGCCGGCGTGGGCATTCGCGTTGCGCCGCCCGTGCTCGATCTGCTCGCGGTCTAGAGCGCTATGAACCAATACTCGCCGATGCTCGAGCAGTACTTTGGGATGAAGAACCGCCATCCCGAAGCGATTTTGCTCGCGCGCGTCGGTGACTTCTACGAAGCCTACGGCGAGGATGCGGAAACGGTCGCGCGCGCGCTCTCGATCGCGTTGACCTCGAAAGAGGCCGGCGGCGGACAGCGTGTGGCGATGGCGGGCGTTCCGCACCACGCCCTCGCGCAGTATCTCGCGCGACTCGTGCAGCAGCGCTTCATCGTCGCGCTCGCCGAGCAATTGGAGGTGCCGCAGCCCAACAAACTCGTGCGTCGCGACGTCGTTCGCATCGTCACCCCCGGGACGCTGATCGAAGATCAATTGCTCGACGGCAAGCAGAACAATTATCTCGCCGCGATCACGGTGGTCGAGGAGACCTTCGCGCTCGCGTACGCCGACGTTTCCACCGGCTACTGTGCGGCCACGGCGTTGAGCGGCGACCTTGCCTACGACGAACTGCTCGCGGAGATCGGCCGTATCGGACCCGCCGAGGTCGTTGCCGATTTGCCGCCCGATCTGCGGGCCACGATGGCCGGAGCGATCGAGGGCTTCGGCGCGCGCGTCGCGGCGCCGAATCTTTCGGCGGTCGGAACGCGCGAACGCAAAGCGATCGCCGGGTATTCCGTCGACGAATCGCTCGCGATGCACCGGGCGCTCGACGCCCTGCTCGCCTTCGTAAAACGCACCGGCGTGAGCGCGGGCGAAGCGCTCAACCCGCCGCAGTACTACCGTCAGCAAACCTTTCTCTCGCTCGATCCCAACACGCGCAAAAACCTCGAGCTAACGAAGGCGCTCGGTGCGAATCCGAAGGCGACGCTGCTGGCCACCCTCGACAAGTGCGCCACGTCGATGGGCTCGCGAATGCTCGCGCGCTGGATCCTGGCGCCGCTGATCGATCGCGACGCGATCCTGCAGCGACAGGCCGGCGTGCAGGCGCTCATCGACGAACACGTGCGTCGCGACTCGATGCAGGAACTGCTTCGCGGGTGTTTCGACATCGAGCGCATCTCACAGAAAGTGCGCTTCAAGCGCGCGCTGCCGCGCGACCTCGCATCGCTGCGCCGCACGCTCGAGATCGTACGCCCGCTGCGTCAAGTCACGCCGCCGTCGCTGGCGGCGCAACTCGGACGGATGGCGGATTTCACGGAGTTGGCCGCCGATCTCGCGCGGACGCTCGTCGACGAACCTCCAGCGCAGCTCAACGACGGCGGCGTGGTTCGGCCCGATGCAAGCACCGAACTCGCGCAATGCGTGAGTCTTCGAACCGACGCTCGTTCGAAGCTCTCGGAACTCGAAGAGCGCGAACGCGAGCGGACCGGCATTAAATCGCTGAAGATTAAGTACGCGAGCGCCTTCGGCTATGCGATCGAAGTGAGTAAGGCCTACGTCGCGCAAGTGCCCGCCGACTACGTGCGCAAACAAACGCTGACCAACGGCGAGCGCTTCATCACGCCGGAACTCAAAGAATTGGAGATCGCGATTCAGACGGCGCAGTCGCGTCAATTGCGGCTGGAGGATCAGCTCTTCGGCGAATTGGTCGATCGCATCGGCGCGCGGATCGACGACTTGCTCGCGGCGGCCGATGCGCTGGCAGAGATCGACGTTCTCTGTTCGCTCGCCCAATGCGCGGCCGAACGCGGATACGTGCGCCCCGAGCTGATCGACGGCAGCACGCTCGCGATCGTCGACGGCCGCCATCCGGTCATGGAAACGGTCCTGCGGACGAACTTCGTGCCGAACGATCTGCACTTGCGCGCGGACGACCATCGATTCATCTTGCTGACCGGACCGAATATGGGCGGTAAATCCACCTACTTGCGTCAGGCGGCCCTGCTAACGATCATGGCGCAGATCGGATCGTACGTTCCCGCAAAATCCGCAACGCTCGGCGTGGTCGATCGCATCTTCACGCGGATCGGCGCGGGCGACGATCTCGCTTCCGGACAATCGACGTTTTATTTGGAGATGGCCGAGGCGGCGAATATTCTGCGCCGCTCCACGCAGCGCAGCTTGCTGCTCATCGACGAGGTCGGGCGCGGCACCGGCACCATCGACGGGCTGGCCATCGCGCAGGCGATCTGCGAGTTTTTGCTGGGTCTCGAAACGCACGCGCCGATGACGCTCTTCGCGACGCATTTCCACGAGCTGGTCGCACTCTCGGAGCATTGGCCGCTGGTGGCAAACTATCACATCACGGCGGTCGAGAATACCAGCCGCAGCGGCGCTCCGGTCTTTTCGCATCGCGTGCTTCCCGGCAGTTCGTCGCGTTCGTTTGGGATCGAAGTCGCGCGGATGGCGGGTCTGCCGCCGGAGGTCGTGGAGCGCGCCACCGAGATCGCCGACGCGCTCTCGGGTCACGCCGACCTCGAAGTGCAGGTGCCGTTGCGCAAGCGGCTGCCGAAAACCGTTGCGCCGGAGCGTCAGCTTTCGTTCCTGGGAAGCGACGGGTGATCGCGCTTCTCGATCCGCAAACGGTCGGCCAGATTGCCGCCGGCGAAGTCGTCGAGCGCCCGCTCTCGGTGGTGAAGGAACTGGTCGAAAATGCGGTCGATGCCGGCGCGTCCCGCATTACCGTCTCCCTCAAAGACGGCGGAATCGCCTTGGTCGAGGTGGTCGACGACGGCGACGGGATACCGGCCGCGGAATTGCCGCTCGCCGTGTTGCGCCACGCAACGAGCAAATTGTCGATCGCGAGCGACTTGGAGTCGATCGATTCGCTCGGATTTCGCGGCGAAGGGCTGGCCAGCATCGCGGCGGTCGCGCACCTTACGATCGTCACGCGCCGCGCAGGCGAGCAGATCGGCGCGCGCATTCGCGCGCACGCGGAACGCGCGGAGCCGGTCGAACCGGTGCCCGCACCGCCAGGTACGATGGTGCGTGCGGAGCGCCTCTTTGAGAACGTTCCCGTGCGTCGCGAATATTTAAAATCGGCGAGCGCCGAATTCAATCGCATCTCCGGCTGGCTCTCGACCTTCGCACTCGCCTATCCGCGCATCACGTTCGCGCTCGCGCACGACGGCAAGGAAACGTGGGTGATGCCCGCCAGCGACGATCCGCGTCAGCGGTTGGCGACGGTCTTCGGGAAACCGGCGGCCGAAACGCTGATGCCGCTGGACGTAGATGCCGCCGCCGGCTTGCAGGGAACGCTCTCGGGATACGTCAGCCGGCCCGGCAGCGATCGCGGCGACCGGCGCATGCAGCTGCTCTTCGTTAACGGCCGTCTGTTGCGCAGCACGCTGCTCGCCGGTGCCTGGACGGCCGGCTACTCCACCTTTGCGATGATCGGGCGCCATCCGTACGGCGTGCTCTTTCTCACGCTGCCGCCGGAGCACGTCGATCCGAACGTTCACCCGACCAAGAACGACGTGCGCCTCCGTTACGGGCATCAAGTCTTCGATGCGGCCAAACGCACGATCGCGGCGACCCTCCGGCGTGCCGCGACGCAAACGTTTCGCGACGTGCTGCACGTCTCGCTCGCGCCTGGTGCGATGGACGCAACGCCGCCCGCGCTGCAATCGCTCTTCGATATCGAGCGCGGCCTCGAGTCGGGCGAGCCGCCGCCGGACGCGCCGCGGCTGCGCGTGCTCGCCCAGCTCGATCGCACGTACATCGTGGCGACCGACGGCGAGGCGCTCGTGCTCGTAGACCAGCACGCCGCGCACGAGCGAATCGCGTACGAAGCGATCGTGAATCGCGCGCAGACGCGCGCGCCGAGCGAGCCGCTGCTGGTCCCGATGAGTTTCGAACTGGGGCCGAGCGAGAGCGTCGCGCTCGATCGAACGCTCGATCTCTTGCGCGAAGGCGGGCTCGATATCGAGTCGTTCGGCGAGCGCACGTATCGCATCGTTGCGACGCCGGCCGGGTACGGCGCGCGTCCCTTCGACCTGCGCGGTTTTCTCGACGATCTCACCGAGGAGCCAAAAGCGCGCGACGTGCGCGAGCGCATCTGGGCGTCGTTGGCGTGTCATTCCGTAACCGTCGCCGGCGAATCGCTCGCGCATGCCGAGATGACGTCGCTCGTCGATCGGTTGCAGCGGTGCGAGAACCCGATGCACTGCCCGCACGGCCGTCCTACGATCGTTCATCTCGCGCCCGACGCGATCGCTCGTTTATTCAAACGGTTGTGAGCGCTTCCGCGCCCGGCGTGTTGATTCTCGCGGGGCCGACCGGGTCGGGAAAGACCGATCTCGCGATCGCGCTGGCGCGCGAATTCGACGCGGAGATCGTGGGTGCGGACTCCCGCCAGATCTATCGCGGCATGCCGATCGGCACCGCGGCGCCCTCGGCGGAGCAGTTGGCCGCGGTGCGGCACCATCTCGTCGGCTTCCTCGATCCGCACGACGCCTATTCGGCGGCGCGGTTCGCATCGGATGCGACGCGGGCGATCGCGGCGATTCACGCTCGCGGGAAGCGCGCGATCGTCGCCGGCGGCACGGGTTTTTACCTACGAGCCCTCACCGGCGCCGTCGCGCTTGAGTCCGCATACGACGCGGCGCTGCGCGACCGGTTGGCGCGCGAGGCGCGCATTCACGATAGCGAGTTCCTGCACGAGTGGCTCCGCCGGCGCGATTCGCGACGGGCGGCAATGCTGCACCCCGCCGATCGGTATCGCGTGCTGCGGGCGCTCGAGATCGCGCTCGCACCCGCCGGTGCCGTGCGCGGCGACGCCGCCGAATCGCTCACGCTGCCCGCGGCCGGCATCCCGTTCGTGAAGGTCTTTCTCGAAATCGACTCCGTTGCGCTCGACGCGCGCATCCTGCGGCGCACCGACGCGATGTTGGCCGCCGGACTCGTTGAGGAAGCCGAGCGAGTCGGTACGGAGGCGGTCGCGGCGAACGCGGTCGGCTATCCGCAGGCGCTCGCATACGCTCGCGGCTGGTGCACGCTTGCCGAATTGCGCACGCTCTTGGTGCGCGCGACGCGCCGCTACGCCAAACGGCAGCAAGCGTGGTTTCGTTCGGAGCCGCAGACGCATTGGCTGCCGGCCGCCGCGGTGGCCGCCGCGGCAAGGGAAAAGCTCGCGTGGGCATGAAGCCGCATCGCATGCCCGCGAGTCAGCAAGACACGTACCTCGCCGAGATCAAACGTCAGGGCGTCCCCGTCACGATCTATTTGATGAATGGGTTTCAACTGCGCGGCATCGTTAAAGGCTTCGATCCATTCACCATTTTGCTCGAATACGAACGCAAGACGCATCTGATCTACAAGCACGCCGTATCGACGATCTCGCCGCTCGGCCCGTTTAACGCCGCGAACCACGATCCCGCGCCCGCGCAGGTCGACGAGGTTCCCGCCGTCTGATGCCCACCGTGGCCGTGACGAAGATGCACGGCACGCTCAACGATTTCGTCGTCGTTGACCAGCGCTCGTCGCAACTCGCCGATCTCTCCGCCTTCGCCCGCTCCGTCTGCGATCGCCGCGGAAGCATCGGCGCCGACGGCGTACTCGCCATTCTGCCTTCCGCGAACGCCGACGCGCGCGTGCGCGTCATCAATGCGGACGGCGGCGAGGCCGAAATGTGCGGCAACGGGATTCGCTGCGTCGCGCGCTTCTTGAGCGAAGCCGGATCGGCGGATACGCTGCGAATCGAGACGCTGGCCGGAATCATCGAAACGGCGGTCGTTGCCAAGGACGATCGCGGTTCGTACGAGATTCGCGAACGCATGGGCGTGCCGCGCTTCGAACCGCGTGCGATTCCGTTTCCGGATGCCGCGTTCGTTTCGATGGGGAACCCGCACGTCGTCATCTTCGCCGCGGCGCTCGATGCGATCGATCTGCCGGCGGCCGGCATACAGCTGCAGCGCGATCCGGCCTTCGCGAAGGGCACGAACGTTCACGTGGCGGTTCGTTCCGGCGCGCGACGTTTGGACGTACGGCACTGGGAACGCGGGGTGGGTCTCACCCACGCGTGCGGCACCGGCGCGGTCGCCTGCGCCGCGGTCGCGATCGTGCGCGGGATGGTCGAATCGCCGGTCGAGGTGTACGTGCCGGGCGGGCGGCTGCGCGTGGAGTGGGACGGACGTGGAGAGTCGTATCTAACCGGTCCCGCCGTGCGGGCGTTCGATACGTCGATCGAGGTCGCCGATGCAGTCCTCGTTTGAGCGGCTCGAGGTCAACGTCCGCGAGGCGCTTGCATCCGATGCTCGGCGCATCGCCGCGCTCGCTCTGCAACTGGGGTACGACGTGACGATCGCGCACGTCGAGACCTTTCTCGCGGCGCGCACGAACGAGCGCGAACTGTTCGTCGCCGTCGTCCCGCGCGCGGGGGTGGTCGGGTGGATCGGCGCACATGCGAGCGCGCCGCTGACCGCCGCGAAGCATGCCGTCGTCGATGGGCTCGTCGTCGAGGATGAGTACCGCGGCGTGCGCGTCGGCGAGGCGTTACTGCAGCGGGTCGAAGCGTGGGCGCGAGCCCGCGAGTGTACCGCCGTGCGGCTGCGCGCCAACGTGGTTCGCGAGCGCGCCCACGAGTTCTATCGGCGCCACGGGTATGCGGTTCTCAAAACGCAGCACCTGTTTGCAAAATCGCTGTGATCGGACTGGCGTATTGCGACCGCGAGGGGCGCATCTATTACGACGAATCGCGCGAACCGCTCGCCGACGGCGGCCTGATTCGTCGAGTCGAGCCGGGCGAATTGATTCCCGCTCCGCCGGGCACGGTGGAAACGATCTTGCCGGGCCGCCGTCCGATGCTCGCGCGCGGAAGTACCAAACGACGCTACGCCTTGGCGGCGATCTTGCCCGCGGGCTACACGCGGCTACTCGTCCCGGCCTACGTGAAAGAAGAAGACGCGCCGACGCTGCCGCTCTTCGGATACACCTTCGCGTGCGTCGTCGACGACGCGCTGCACGTCGCGGCGATGCGTACCGACGAGGGCGAAGACTGGCAGCCGCGCTATTTCGAGTCGGGCGAACTCGAAGGCATTCTCGAGCGCCGTCTCGCGACCGATCCGCACAATCGCGTGCTCGAGCAAGTCGCGCTCTGCTCGCGCGAGTACGGCTGTTTCACGGCGCAAAACGTGTTTCTCGCGCGCGGCGAAGCCGCGTTGCCGGTCTCGCCGAAGTGTAACGCGCGCTGCGTCGGCTGCATCTCCGAACTCGCTCCCGAGGCACACCTGCCTTCGCCGCAAACGCGAATCGCCTTCGAGACCAACGCCCAAGAACTGTCGCGCATCGGAATCTATCATCTCGAACGCGTGCCGGAAGGTATCGTTTCGTTCGGGCAAGGTTGCGAAGGCGAGCCACTGCTGCGCGGCGTGACGATCGCGCGCGCGATCGAGTTGATTCGCGCTCGCCGCGCGAACGGCACGATCAACCTCAACACGAACGGCAGCATGACGGGCGAATTGCGTCGCTGTATCGATGCCGGACTCCAGGCCGTTCGCGTGAGCCTCAATTCGTTTCGCCCGGACGTCTATGCGGCGTATTATCGCCCGCTTGGATATACGCTCGAAAACGTCTTCGATTCGATCCGGCTGGCGGTCGACGCGGGTCTACGCGTCTCGCTCAACCTGCTTACGCATCCCGGCGTTACCGACGACGAGGCCGAATTGGCGGCGATGGGCGCGTTCCTCGACGGCGCGCGCGTGACCATGATCCAGACGCGCACGCTCAATATCGACCCCGAGTGGTATTTCGCCGCGGTGGGCCGCCCTAGCAACCCGCTCGGGATGCAGCGCGCGATCGCCGCCATTCGCGAACGCGGCGTGCGCGTCGGCAACTTCACACACACGCACTAGCGAGGTGCGCCGAATCGTGCGATCGTCGTGAAGCTCTGGCAGATTGCGGTGCTTCTGATCGCGGGCATCGGTGTGGGCGTCGCTTTTCCCGGCCGGCTGACGGGCCTCTTCGGCACGGTGACGCTCTATGTGTTTTTGCCGGCGCTGATTTTCGAAGCGGCCTGGCAGCTCGACTTGCGGGTCATGCGTCAGGTGTGGCGTCCGATCGTGTTGCTCGCGTTTCCGGGCGTGCTCGTAACGGCCGCGATCGTCGGCGCGGCAACGCACGTTGCCGGCGCCCTGCCGTGGCGCGTCGCACTTTTGCTCGGCGCGGTGCTTAGCGCGACCGATCCGGTCGCCGTGGTGGCGATCTTTCGCCAGTTGGTCGTTCCAAAGACGCTCGCCACGATCGTCGAGAGCGAAGCGCTGCTCAACGATGCGGTCGCCGTCGTCGTGTATCGAGTCATCTTAATGACGTTTGCGATTGGAGCGACTGCTGCCGGCACCGTCCAAATCGCCGCCGGTGCCGTGCTAGGAACCGCGTTCGGGATCGGGCTGGGAGTGGTTGCCGCCTTCGTGACCTCGCTGATTCTGCGCCGCGGAATCGGCGCGGTCGCACAGACCGGTTTGACGTTTGTAGCGGCGTACGGAGCGTACTTTGCGGCGGATCGCTTGCAGTGGTCCGGCATTTTCGCGGTCGTGTCGCTGGGTATCGTTTTGCGCGCGCTGGAGACGCGGCACGACGTCGTGCGGCGCGCCGACGGCGTCGAGCGCGCCTGGTCGATCGCCGCCGCCGCCGCCAACGCGGTGCTCTTTTTTCTGGTCGGTGCCGCCCTCGACGTCACCCGCCTGCTGCACGCTCCGCTCGTGATTCTGCTCACGCTGCTCGCCGTCGCCGCGGCGCGCATCCTGCTGGCGTACGGCGGATTGGCGCTGGTTCGTCCGCGGTTGGATCTTCGCTGGAAAACCGTCGTGCGATTGGCGGGCGTACGCGGCGCGCTCTCGCTCGCGCTCGCGCTCGCGACTCCGCTCGCGATCGAGCAGCGGCCCATCATTATCGATGCGACGTTTGCGGTGGTGCTGGTAACCGTGCTGGTCAGTTCGTTTACGATCGAACCGCGCGTCCGCGAATTGGGGCTCGACGCTTAGTCGGAACCGGTGAGTTCCTGCGTTCCCTCGTGGCGGCGGGCGAGGATGATGAGTTCGCGCGCCCCGGCATCGATCAAACGGCGCGCGTAGGCGTTGGGCTGCGGCCAGCGCGGGTTGCGCAACGTGCCGCCGACGACGACGGTGGTTTCGAGGACCGCGCGAGCCATTTCGATCACCCGTTTGGGCGGATCGGCGCTGCGATCGTAGATCCATTTGCCGCCGGCCGCTTTGACGGCTTGCTCCAGCGTTGCCAGCATCGCCGCGTCGGGATGCTCGTTAGCTGCCGCCACGTGGGTGACGGCAAAATCGATGCTCAGGCGTCCGGCAATCTTCGAGCAGCGCGTGACCAGCGCGATATCGCTCTCGCGGGGCGCGATCGTGAGCAGCAGCCGCTCGAACGGGGCGCAGACCCGCTCGCGATCTTTGGCTTGCATCGCTTCGCGTACGGCGAGTTCGCGAAGCGCCCGAAGGTTATCGGTGCGGAAGAAGGTTCCAAGCGCCGTCTCCACGCGTTCGGGCGGAAAGATCTTCCCTTCGCGCAAGCGTTCGCGCAGCGCTTCGGGCGTGACGTCGATTAAAATGACCTCGTCGGCTAGCGCGAGAATTCCATCGGGCAGCGTCTGACGAACGGTCGTTCCGGTCAAGCGAAAGATGGCGTCGCCGAGCGCCTCGAGGTGCGCGATATTGAGCGTCGTGACGACGTCGATTCCGGCGCGCAGCACGGCGAGCACGTCCTCGTATCGCTTCCGCGCGGCCGATGCCGGGGCGTTGGTGTGGGCCAGCTCGTCGATGAGCGCGACCTTCGGATGGCGCGCGATGAGCGCGTCGCGATCGAACTCTTCCTGGGCCACGCCGTTGGCATCGACGCGCTTGCGCGGCACCACTTCGAGTCCGGCGACGAGCGCCTGCGTCTCCGCGCGCCCGTGCGTCTCGATGAAACCGGCGACGACGTCGACGCCTTCGCTCAGCAACTGATGGCCGCGATCGAGCATGGCCATCGTTTTTCCGGAGCCGGCCACCGCGCCGAGATAGACCGTAAGTTTGCCGTAGCCGATGCGCAGCCGGTCGCCGAGCGCGCCGGAGAGACGCGACGAGAGCGGCGGCTGCGAGAGAAACGTTTGGTCGGTGCCAACCAGAAAGAGATCGCGTTCGGCTTTGCGATTGGCCAATTGTTTTGCGAACTTGCTCATCGGAACCGCAACGAGCGACGCTCGCAAGTCGTCGATATCCTCGATCGCTCCCTGCACGTCGCCGGGAAAGACTTCGCATTCGTACTCGCCGTGCGTGAGCGCCGCGAACTCGTCGACGGAGACGCTCGGCGCGGTGTGCACTTCGAGCGCGAGATCGAGCGCCGATGCGATGGCGGCAGTCCGGCGGATGAACGGGACCGGATTGAAGCCGGGCAGCACGATCGCGGCCGCCGTCGAGACGGCGTCGGCGGATATGGCCGGAATCGTGAGATCGTCGATCGTGCGCAGCAGAAGTTCGCGCAGTGCGTGAAGGGTTTCGCTCTTGACGGCCTTTTGCGAGATCAGTCGGCGCTGGAGCAGCTGCGGGGAGACGTCGAGTGCGATGACCTCTTCGGCGGCCTTGAGAAACGAGATCGGCACCGTCTCGCGAACCGGACATCCGGTCACGATTTGCGCGATCGGCGCGGCCGTCTCGAGATGCGCGATATTGAAAGCGCTCAAGACCGAGATGCCGCGTTCGCGTAACGCAAGCGCGTCCTGCCAGCGTTTGGCGTTCGGGGAGCCGGGGCTATTGTCGTGGGCGAGGTCGTCGAGCAAGACGACGTCGGGGTGCATGGCGACCGCCGCCTCGAAATCGAATTCGGGAACGCTCGCGGTACCGACTTTTACCAAGTGCGGGGGCACTCGTGGAATATCTTCGGCGAGCCGTTCCAGATCGGCGCGGCCTCTCACCTCGAGCCAGCCGATGACGACGTTCTTGCCCGCTAGGCGGGCACGGTGAGCGTCGTCGAGCAGGCGGCGCGTCTTGCCCGCACCGGATGCGGCGGCGATGTAGACGAGGAGCCGGGCCTGCGTGCCCGAGTCTTCAAGAGTCGTCGTGGAGGCGGCGCGTTTGCGTTCGTTGCGGTTTACGGCGAGCCTCCGTTAGAGGCCTCGCCTCCGGCGAGCAGCGCGCGCAATTGTTCGGCCGCGCCGTCGCGTACGATGGCGATCACTTTGTCGCCGACGTGCAGCTCCGTGTCGCTCGTGGGAATTACCAAGTCTTCCTCGTCGCGTACGACGGCGACCAGCACGCTGTTGCGCGGAAAGTCGAGATCGCTCACGCGCTTGCCGTCGGCCGGAGAACGGGCCGGGACCCCGACCTTGACCATCTGCATCTGGCCTTTACCAAAGAGGTGCATCGTCTCGAGATTGGTGCCTTTCGAGGCGCTCACGTGTTCGTTGAGAACGTCGAGAATGATCTCGGTGGAAGAGATGACCGTGATCGGATCCTCGGAATCGAGGGATTCGAAGATCAACTTGTTGCCCGGATTGTTGACGCGCGCGATACAGCGCGCTTTCGTTTTTTTCTTGGCGATCAAGCAGACGACGAGATTGTCTTCATCGTCGCCCGTGTCGGCGACCACGACATCGGCGCGGCCGATGCCGGCGCCCTCGAGGATTAAGGGGTCGCAGCCGTCGCCGACGACCGTCACGTTGGTTTCGAGCAGCGTTTCGAGCATTTTCGCTTTGCGCTCTTCCTTCTCGACCACGACGACCTCGTGGCCCTCTTGCAGTAACGCGCGAGTAAGATAGGAGCCGACTTTTCCGCCGCCGACGATGAGCACGAACATCCTACGCGCCGACTTTCGCCGCGGGCGCGGCAGATCCGAACGTTTGAGCGAACTCGCTGATCGCCTCGGGAGCGACGATGGCATTGATCTCGTCGCCTTCGGCGAGTTCGGTGTCGTTGGCGGCAACGCGCACGGTCTTGCCGGTGCGGATGGCGGCGATGCGGATGCGTCCGGGCTGCTCGACATCGCTCACGCGCTTACCCGCGTACGACGCGCCGACGATGGCCGTGAGCGAGGTAACCTTACCGAAATCGAAGGACTGCAGCGTGTCCCAAGGCGCTTCCATCAGCATGTCGCGAATCATCTTCGCGCCGATCGTCGTCGGACAGACCGTGTCGATACCGAGATCGCGATACATCAACCCGCGGGGCGGATCGTAAATGCGGCAAACGATCTTCTTGACGGCGAACATGCGCTGCGCGATCAGGGCCGCCATCACGTTGCGATTGTCGCCGTTGGTTACGGCGATGAACCCGTCGGTCTGCTCGGCGCCGGCTCGCGCGAGCACGTCGTAATCGATGCCCGTTCCAACGACCACGTGCCCTTTAAAACCGGGCCCGAGGCGGCGAAACGCGGAGGGGTTTTCGTCGATGACGGTAACTTCGTGATTGTCGGCATCGAGGAGCTTCGCGAGGGTGGATCCGACGCGGCCGCACCCGACGATGAGGTATCTCATGAGCGGCCAGAACCTTCGCTAACGGCGTCGGCGGGCCTGTTTTGTCTTCGAGAGAAGATGCCAAGACTTGCAGGAAGGCATCTCGAACGTCCGAATCAATGGGAGTTTTTGTCGGGGCGTGGCTCAGCTTGGTAGAGCGCTACGTTCGGGACGTAGAGGTCGCTGGTTCGAATCCAGTCGCCCCGATATTTACCCCCAAGCAGCATGCTGCAATGCCTGGGGCTGCCACCAAGCACCGGCATCCGGCCCATACCACGGGATATATTGTTTTCTCGATTTAGTGCCGCTTCTCGGCGCGTGCTGCGGGCCGCCGAGCAAGAGTGCCGCAACCACAATCACTATTACGTAGGCGCCGAACATTTGCTGCTCGCGTTGCTCGAAGAGCACGACGCCGCCGTGATCGAACGCTTGCGTTTGGACCGAATCGAGATCGCCGAGGCGCACTCGGAGGTTCGTCGCGCGCTCGGAACCGGCGAAGACCGAACGTGGGAAGGCATCCTGGTCACGCCGCGCGTGCGCAAGATCGTCGCGCTGGCCGAAGAGCGGGCGGCGGATCGCGACGTCGAGCCGGCCGATCTGTTTGAGGCCATGCGCCAAGAAGGCGGAAGCTTGGCTTCCGAGATACTCCGCCGCGCCAAGTCGGGGCGAAATACCGCCGCGGCCTCCGAGTAAGGAATCCCGTGCAGCACCTCACCACCATCGCGCTGAACCTCGTCGAGCACGTCGGCTATATCGGTCTTTTCGTCGCGCTCATGCTTGGGAACATCGGTGCGCCGGTCGGGGCCGAGGTCATCGTCCCGGCGGCCGGGGCCTTGGTTGCCACCGGTCATCTGCCGAGCCTGTGGATCGCGGTTGCGGCGGCCGTCCTCGGCGAATTGGCGGGCCAAAGTATCGCGTACGCGATCGGCTTCTACGGAGGCCGTCCGGTTATCGAGCGGTACGGCAAATACGTGCGCTTCCACGAGGCCGAGCTGCTGCGGGTTGAAGCGTTCTTCGCGCGTTTCGGCAGCTTCGCGATCTTTATTTGCCGGTTCGTGCCCGTGTTGCGCGGCATCGTCGGCTTTCCGGCCGGCATTGCGGAAATGCCGCTGGTGCCGTTCTATCTGTGGACGTTCTTCGGCTCGCTGATCTTCTGCGGCGGCTTGGTGCTCTTGGGCAACTCGCTCGGCAATCACATCGATCAGATCGTTCCGATCATCCACAAGTTCGGACTCATCGTGCTCGCGCTGGCCGTCGTCGTCGGCATCGCCGCGTTCTTCATCGTGCGCGCGCGCACCAAGGCCGAAGCGAAGCTCTAGCCTGGATTACTTCAAGCCGTCGTATCTGTCGCGTTCGAGCCAGCGAAGGACGGCGTGGCGGCGTTGTTTGAGCGTGTCGGAGGTCGCGGCGGCGATCGGGCCGCCGAAGCGCTGATTGAGCGTGGCGTGAATCTTGCGGTGCTCGATGCCGAAGCGCTGCGAGGCCTGGGCGACGAGTCCCTGGAGCGATTTGCGCAGAAGTTCTTTCTCCTCGCTCTTGCTCAGCACGAACTCGGGCTCGAGGGTGCGGGCGAGTTCGACGGGTGCCTCCTCCACGTAGTAGGTCTGCGGATTGAAGAGCGGCCCGTAGTCGAGCACGCGCTCGTCCTGCACGATGGCGTTGATGCTCGTGAAAAGGCTCGTCGTTTCGCCGGTCTCGGTTTGAACGCGGTTGGCTAGCGTCAGATCGTCGAACTCGCGCTGCACCTTGAGATAGGCTTTGACGTCGATCGTGACGCGCGAGGCCAACTCGCGGATCCGCTGATCGTCGGGAAGGTAGACGAATGCGTGCTGCGTGCCGCCCGTGCGCTGCGTGCGCACGAAACGGCCGCAGAACTGCCGAAAATACATCTCGGTATTGACGTTGCTTGCGAAGATGCCGACTCGCAGCCGCGGGATGTCGACCCCTTCGGAGATCATGTGCACGGCGACGATCCACGGATCGCGCGAGCGGCCGAACTTCGATATCTTGCGCGACGCGCCGTCTTCGTCGGAGAGGACGATCGCCGGCTCGATTCCGACGCGTTCGCGCACGAGGTCGGCGACGAAGCGCGCGTGCGCTTGATTCATGGCGATGATGAGGCCGCCCGCATCGCCGTGTCCGCTCCGGCGAATCTCGCGCAGCTTTTCATCGGCTTTCACGATGACGTCGCCGAGCCACGCCTTTTGCGTGAGTGCCGTGCGCAGCCGTTCGCTCTGCTGGGCGCGCGATTTTAGCGCAGTATCGAAGGATGCGGCGAGCATAACGCCGTCCTTGCTCACCCATTCCGCGTACCCGCCTTGAAGCGGAAAGACCAACGGACGGCAGACGCCGTCGTTTAAGGCTTGCGTGTAGTCGTACGTGTAATCGGCCTGCGAGAGGCCGTGGTGATAGCGCACGAACGGAATCGGCGTCCCGTCGCTGCGAAACGGCGTTCCCGACATTCCGACGCGATAGCGCGCGCCGCCGAACGCGTCGCGAAGCGCCTGCCCCCACGTTGCCTGGTCGCCTGCGTGATGCAGCTCGTCGAGGATGACGAGCGTCGGCATTCGCGCGAGCGCGCGATAGAGCTGCGGCGAAAAGGCTACCTGCTGATACGTCACGGCGACGCCGTGCATATCCGAGGCGATCGCGCCGGCCGCATTATCGAAACGCGCGTCGAGGTGGATGCCCGCCCCGGCCATAGCGGCGGCGATCTGTCCCTTGAGATGCTCGCGCGGCACGACCGCGATCACCTGACGAACCTCGCCTGCCTGCAGCAGTGCGTGGGCTAGCCGGGCCGCGAAGCGGGTCTTGCCCGCGCCGGGGGTCGCCACCACGAGCGCGGTTGCCGGGCGATCGGCCCACCACGTCTCGAACGCCTCGCTCTGCCACCGGCGCAGCGGCAGCCTCCATGCAAGCAACTCCATGCCGAGCCACCGTGTTCGAAGCATCTCGGGGCCGCGCCTCGAAGGAATTTGTACGGATGTCCACCATCGATCGCCGCTCGCTCGCAACGACGCTCAGCCAGATCCCCGACGCCCCCGGCGTCTATCAGATGATAGGCAAGGAGGGCGAGGTGCTGTACATCGGCAAGGCGATCTCGCTGCGCGGCCGCGTGCGTTCGTATTTTCAGGAGAGCGCCGCACACCATATCCGCACGCAGCATATGGTCGAGCGCGTCGTTGACGTGCGCACGATCGTAGTCAACAACGAGATCGAGGCGCTGATCCTCGAAGCCAATCTGATCAAGCGGTATCAGCCGCCCTTCAACGTGCGCCTGCGCGACGACAAGCGCTATCCGTACCTTAAAGTCACCGACGAAGCTTTTCCGCGCGTCGTTTTCACGCGGGTGGTCAAGGACGACGGCGCGCGGTACTTCGGCCCGTACACCAACGCGCACGGGTTGCGCGAGTTGATCGATCTCGTGCGCTTGGTCTTTCCGCTGCGTACGTGCCGCGAGCCGATCGACGGGCGGCGCAATCGTCCGTGTTTGCAATACCACATCAAGCGCTGTTTGGCGCCGTGCGTTGGATACCAATCCGAGGCCGAATACGACGCGATGATCGAAGAAGTGGTGCTCTTTCTCGAGGGGAAGCAAGACTCGCTGCTGGCGCGGCTGCAGAACGACATGGTTCGAGCCGCCGAGGCCCTCGGTTTCGAAACGGCGGCGCGGCTGCGCGATCGCATCGTTCAAGTTCGCCGCGTCACCGAGAAGCAGACCGTCGTCTGGCGTACGCGGCTGGACATGGATCTGATCGCCGTCGCGCGCGGGCAGGGTCAGGCGTGCATGCAAGTCTTTATGGTCCGCGGCGGCAAGCTGATCGGCCAAGAGCACTTCATTCTCGACGGCGTTCACGAGCAACCCGATGCCGAACTCTTCAGCGAGTTCGTAAAACAGTTCTACACGGCGCGGACCGCCGGAGCACCCGAGCCGGCCGGCGCCTCGGCGTTTGCAAAGCATCGCGAGGCGCGCGGCAACGACGTGCCGGTGGCGATCAAGCGGCGAGCGCGCACCCGCGCGAGCGCGACGGCGGTGCCGAAAGAGATCCTGGTGCAAGGGTTCCCGGGCGACTCGAGCGTGATCGAGAGTTGGCTAACCGAGATTAAAGGCCAGCGCGTTCGTTTGCTGGTGCCGCAGCGCGGCGATCGCGCCGAGTACATGCGCTTGGTGCAGAAGAATGCGGAGCAAAACCTCAAGGCATTCCTCGTCAATCAAGAAGTGCAGGAAACCGCGCAGGCGCAGGCGCTCACGCAACTCGCCGATGCGTTGGAGCTTCCGGATTTGCCGCATCGCATCGAGTGCTACGACATCTCGAACATTCAGGGGACCAACGCCGTCAGTTCGATGGTCGTGTTTCACGAGGGCCGATCGAAGAAAAGCGAGTACCGCAAATTCAAGATTCAATACGATAAGGGTCCGAACGATTTTGCGATGATGCAGGAGACGCTGCGTCGCCGCTTGCGCTATCTGCGCGCGAAAACCGACGAGGACGTCAAACGTCACGATCCCGACGGCAGCTCCGATCGCGGCATCGAACGGGAACTCTCGAAAAAAGAGAAGTTCGACAAGCGTCCCGACTTGCTGCTCATCGACGGCGGGAAGGGTCAGCTCGGAGCGGTCGTCGAGGTGCTTGAGGAACTCGATATGACGGGCGTGCCGGTCGCGGGCCTCGCCAAGGAACACGAGTGGCTCTATCTGCCCGGGCAATCCGATCCGATCGTTCTGCCGCCCAACTCCGCCGCGCTTCATTTGGTGATGCGCATCCGCGACGAAGCGCACCGGTTCGCGATCACCTACCATCGCCAGCGGCGGGATAAGGCGATGACGCGTTCGGCGCTCGACGCGCTCGCAGGGGTCGGGCCGGTTCGCAAGAAGCGGTTACTTACGGCTTTCGGTTCTCTCGCCTCGCTCAAACGCGCGAGCGTCGACGAGATTGCCGCGGTCAAAGGGATGACGCCCGCCCTGGCCTCCCAGATCAAGGCTGCCTTAGGAGAGTGACATGCATCTCATTATCCGGCTGCTCGTCAATGCCGTCGCATTCTACCTGATTGCGACCTACATACCGGGGTTTCACGTAAGTTCGTTCGTCGCGGCCCTCGTTGCGGCGATCATCTTCGGTCTCGTCAATGCGATCATCCGGCCGCTCGTCTTGCTCATCACGTTGCCGCTGACGATCGTCACGCTTGGGCTCTTCATTATTATCATCAATGCGCTGATGTTCTGGCTCACCGCTGCGATCGCGCCCGGGTTCAAAGTCGACGGATTTGTGCCGGCACTCGAAGGCGCGATCGTCATGATGATCGTCTCGTTTTTCGTCTCGCACCTGTTCAAGGCCGAAGGCGCCCGAGCGGTGTAGTCGAGGTGGAAACGCCGAGGCCGGAGACGGGACCCGACCTTACGCCCTCGAATGAGTTGGCCGATAGAAAAAGAGTGGCTGGGTACACGGTTTCGCTCTTCGATCTTCCCTGTCCAGCGTGGTTTTACGATCGCGAAACGCTGCGGTTTTTAGCCGTCAACGACGCCGCAATCGAGCGATACGGATATACCCGCGAAGAGTTTCTCGCGATGACGCTGCTGGATATTCGGCCGGCGGAGGATCGGGCGAAGACCGAACGGGCGATTCGCTCGCGGAGTTTGGATCCGAAGGTCGCCGGTCCGTGGCGGCACCTCACGAAATCCGGTGACGTGCTTCTGGTCGAGGCGATCGCAACGACCGGCGACTTCGAGGGCCGTGCGACGCGTGCCGTAGTCGCGATCGACGCAACGAAGCGCGTGCTGGCCGAGCAGGCGTTGCGCGACTCCGAACAGCGGATGAGCGAAGCGCAGGAAACCGCGCATCTCGGTACGTGGCGGCGCGATCTGCGGACAGACGAAGCAACGTGGTCGGACGAACTCTGTCGGATCTTCGGCGTAACGCCCGAGCAAGTGCGCAACCCCGCTTTGCGGCGGCGGCTCCTGCTGACGCACCCCGACGATAGCGCGCTCGTGAATCGTACGCTAGCTGCGGCCCAGGCCGGCGACGGAACCTATCGCCTCGATCACCGCATCGTGCGCGCGGACGACGTAGTGCGCTGGGTGCACGTGCAGGGGCGATACGAGTTCGACGATGCCGGCACGCCGGTCATGTTGATCGGTACGCTGCTCGACATCACCGAACGCAAAGCGGCCGAGGCCGCACTCGACTTTTTCGCGCGTCACGATCGGCTGACGGGGCTGCATAATCGCGGCTCGGCGGAGAGCGAGCTCGAACGTCTGCTCGGCCGCGCAACCCCGGAAAGCCTCGTCGTACTCTTCATCGACTTCGACGGGTTTAAGTCGATCAACGAAACCCTCGGTCACGGCGCCGGCGACGACGTGTTGCGCGAGTCGGCGCAGCGGCTCAAGAGCGCGGTGACGGCGGGAACGATGGTCGCGCGGTGGGGAGGCAATGAGTTTCTCATCATCGCTCCGGAGATCGGCGGCGTCGCGGCGGCCTCGGCACTCGCACGCGGATTGCTGCAGACGCTCGAAGATCCGTATGAGTTGCATGGGCGCCTCCTGCATACGCGTCCGAGCATCGGCATCAGCATCTACCCCGAACACGGCCCAAGCGCGAACGAGTTGATTCGCAATGCGGATACCGCCATGTTCGCGGCCAAGAGCCGCAAGACCGCATTCGAAGTATTCGATCGCCCGATGCACGCCGCGGCCCGCGAGCGCCTGGAGCTGGAAAACGGCCTGCGCGCGGCGCTCAAGGCGAGCGAGTTCTTGCTGGTCTTCCAGCCCATCGTCGACGTCGTGACGGGCGGCGTGCTTGCCGCCGAAGCGCTCGTTCGCTGGCGGCACCCCGAACGCGGCATCCTCGCACCCGGTTCTTTCATGGATGTTGCGGAAGAGACCGGCCTCATCGTCGCGATCGACGAATTCGTTTTGCGGCAAGCCTGCGCGGCCGCGCGCGCGTGGTCGCTCGCGGGCATGGCGATTCCCGTCGCCGTCAACGTCTCGGCGCGCGATTTCGAGCAAGGCGATATCGTCACCACCGTCGAGCGCGCCATTCGCGCGTCGGGGCTCTTGCCCGAAATGCTGGAGCTGGAACTGACCGAGAGCGGCGTCATGCTCAACGTCGGTAACGCGATCGAGATCATGACGCGCCTGCGATCGCTCGGCGTACGGCTCGCAATGGACGACTTCGGCACCGGGTACAGTTCGCTCAGCCATCTCAAACGATTTCCGCTCGATACGCTCAAAATCGATCGCAGCTTCATCGCCGATCTGCCCGGAAACCCGTTCGATCGAGCGATCACCAAAGCGATCGTGCAGCTGGGGAACAGTGCCGGCTTACACGTCGTTGCGGAGGGCATCGAGGGGATCGAGCAGTTCGACGCCGTGCGCGAGCTTGGATGTTTGGCAGTTCAAGGCTACTACCTGGCCCGGCCCATGCCGGAGGCCGATCTGCTCGCTTTCGCTCGGGAGCGCCGGGCTGCCACCCTCAACTTGCCACCCGTGTTATGATGGATGACGGTCGCGGGGCTGAAATAGGTTCGACGGGAAGATCCGCGGTCAATGTAAGCAGGCGGAGTTGCGAGCTCTCCAAAAACGATCGCAAGCGTTATACACGCGAACAATCAATACGCACTCGCTGCCTAATTTAGGTTAGCGACGGGACGCGGAGAGTCGGCCCGAACCACTCCGTCTTCCCGCCACAAAGTCGGGCTGGTATGCGAAGCTGATCCGCAGCGCATGCGAGAAACAGGATCTGCTGCGAACGGTAATCCCTGCTTCGAGGAGTACGTTCGAGTAAGATAAAGTCGAAGCTGAGCCTGGAGAAAGCATTGGTCCGGCTTTTCGGACTCGGGGGGCGGTACCCCGACAGCTCCACCATTGTACGCTCTATCCCAAAAATGACATGAATACCATGCATTCCTTGGGATAGGGCGTTTTCATTTTTGCGTTATCAGAAGTTCCGCTGCCAGCGTCTTGGCCTTCTCTTTGACCATATCGCGGATTTCCCGCACGCGCTCCGCCCGTTGTCCTTTGGGATCCGGCAGTCCCCAGTCGTCGTCAATACGCGCTACGCCCCGAACGTCGCAGCCCATCGTAATGATGCGGTCCGCACGAGCCGCGATACCTGCATCGATTACTTTCGGCCTGGCTAAAGATATATCGATGCCGTCCTCACCCATCACTGCGACGACTCCCTCGTTTGGCATATCGGCCGCCTCCGTGCCCGCGGATGCAACTTCCACGGCGTCGCCGGCAAAGTGGCGGAGATAGGCTTCCGCCATCTGGCTTCTGCCAGTGTTGTGGCGACAAACGAACAGCACGAATGGCTTCTTGTCAGACGGCATGTGTCGAAATCTCCCGAACCTCATGGGGAAGCAGTACGGATTTCGCTTCATCTTTCGATATTGGCGCTAACCATGCGAAGACAGCGGTGGCGGCAAACGCGCCGAATAGTTGCGCTAAGATGAACCCAAATAGGTCGTTCGGGCGGATACCCGCGAACGTGTCGCTCATCGACCGCGCGATCGTCACGGCCGGATTAGCAAACGACGTGGAAGACGTGAACCAATACGCTCCGACGATGTACGCCGAGACGGCGAAGGGGACCAGGCCGTTCTTGAAGCGCACGCATCCCCAAATCACGGCGAGCAACCCAAACGTGGCGACGAACTCGCCAAGCCACTGCGCGCCGCCGGTGCGGATGTGATGCGACGGGAAGAAAAGCGGCAGCCCAAACATCAGGTTAGCCATCGCCGTTCCCGTCAACGCGCCAATCACTTGGGCACCAACGTATGCCGGAACTTCCGGCCATGGTAAGCCCTTCTGCCATGCGTCGCACAGGGTGACCGCGGGATTGAAGTGCGCTCCGGAAATCGGCCCGAACGCAGAGATGAGGCAGAAGAGCGCACCGCCTGTGGCAAGCGTATTGGCTAAAAGTGCAATCGCTATGTTCCCTCCGCTTAAACGTTGAGCCATGATTCCCGATCCTACCACCGCCGCTAGCAAGAATGCCGTACCTAAGGCTTCCGCGACGCTTCTTTTCAGTAAAGTCACGCAGGCATTCCATTCATCGGAGGAAGAGCACGTGGATCTCGACGCGAGCCCTTGCGCTCCGAGGTGTACCAAGGAGTGCAGCCATTATTGGACGCAGCATGAACGTTGCGCTTCGGTGTCGCTCGTGCAGCAAGTGGTTTCCTCGTTATCCCGTTCTTCCGTATCTTCGTGAACGGTGTAGACCTCCCAACGCCGGCCTTCCGGATCGGTCGCCCAGACTTTGGTTTGATTGGCGTAGCAGCACGTCTCTTCACGCTCGATGGACGAGGCAAGACCCGCCGACTGCAGGCGCGTGATAGCGCGTTCGACGTCGCCATCCGTTTCGACATACACGCCGTAGTGCGCATCGAGCGTCGGGGAAACGGATTCTCGCAAATCAAGGGCGAGTTCGAGGCCCGGTTGCTCGGTGATGAAGAGTGCGTAGTCTCCCAGAAGTTTTGCCGGGGTTGCGTCGAGTAACGTGGAGTAGAACTCCACGCTTTTGGCGAGGTCAGTGGTCGCAAGGTTCAGGTGGGTCTTCACGCTTGTACTTTCTGTCGAAAAATGGAGGTCAATGCATCGTCTAGGCGCGCCTTGGCATCCGCTGCGAGTCGGTAGTACACCCAGGTGCCTCGGCGTTCGCAGGTCACGAGATCTGCCTCCCTTAGGATGCGGAGGTGATGTGATACCGTCGGCTGATTAAGCGGAAGGGCCTCGGTGAAGTCGCACACACAGACCTCGCCTTCGCTGGCCGCCATTGTCGAGAGCATCATGAGTCGATATGGGTCTGCGACTGCCTTTAGAAGGGAGGCCCGGTCGTTGAAGTCGTCGTTCACGACCGATGCCGGTGGGCAGCACCGTTGCATTGACATACTTCGATACTACGCTAATATTGAATATTGTCAATATAGCACCGTCTGCTGCGCTGGCCGCTCGTGGCCTTAGTCGGACTCCTAGGATACTAGTTGACACGCGTTCTTTCGCGACGTATTATGCAACTAGGAAACTAGGAGGTGCTAATGCCGCGTAAGAAGGCTCTGGTGCTCACCGATCACGAGTTGCGATTGATGGACGCGCTCTGGGCCAAGGGCCGAGCGACCGTTTCCGAGGTTACATCGGCGCTGGCGCCGCCGCCGTTGGCGTACAACACCGTGCTTTCTACAATGCGGACGCTCGAACAAAAGGGCTACGTCGCCCATGAAGAGACCGGCCGCGCCTTCACCTATCGTCCCCTCGTCGAGCGAAGCGACGCCGCGAAATCCGCCGTGAGTCATGTGCTGTCGCGGTTCTTTCAGAATTCTCCGAACGCGCTCGCCGTCAGCCTGCTCGACGACGTTCCATTGCGCGACGCCGATCGCAAAGCGATTCGCGAATTGCTCGAGCGCAAACCGAAGGGACGGAAATGATGACGATCGTAGCGCAGGCGGCGCTCTTTATTTCCGGTGCGTTGTTCGACAGCCTATGGGAAGGCGCGCTGATCGTCGGCCTCGTGTGGCTGGGCCTGCGCTGCTTGCCGCGACTCGGCGCGGCGACGCGCTACGCGATTTGGCTGTGCGCGCTGGCAGCGCTCGTGCTCGTTCCGCTGGCGACGGTCTCGGTGCCCGCATCGCCACAGCGTTCCGCCCCCGCGAGCATCGCGGCTCCGGCCGGGGTTTCCGCTCCGTCCGCGCTCACAAACCTACCCGACGTTGCGCTGCCTGCTGCGCCGTCGATCGAAACGCCGCAAGCGCCGCGCATCCCTGTCTCGCAGAAGCTCGCAATCACGTTCGCGCTCGTCTGGGTGCTCGTGGCGTTCGCACGAGGCGCTCTTCTCGCGTTCAATCTTTTCCAGCTTTCAACGCTTCGGCGCAAAGCGCGAGTCTGGTCTTTGACGCACGATTACCCGGTCTTGCTCTCCGAGCGCGCCCGCGTTCCGTTCGCCATGGGCTTCCTGCGTCCGGCCGTCATCCTGCCCGCCTCGCTCGTGGAAGAGCAGTCGCTCGACGCTCTGGACGCGATCGTCATGCACGAAACGTCGCATCTGCGGCGCAACGACGTGTGGACGAATGCGCTCGCGCGAATTCTCGAAGCGTTTGTTGCGCTTAACCCGGCTGCGTGGTTCGTTTTGAACCGGCTCGCGACGGAGCGCGAGATCGCATGCGACGACTGGGTCGTCGCGCGACTCGGCGCGGGAGACGTGTTCGCGCGGACTTTAGCGGCCATGGCGAACCGCGCGGGTACCCGCGCTCCGTTCGCCGCCCCGAGCGCCGTCGGCTCGCGTCACTCCCTCGTCGCGCGAATCGAACGCCTCCTCGACGCTAGGCCCCGAAGTCTTCGCCTCTCGCTTTCCGCCCTAGGAGGTACGCTGATGCTGTTCGCCCTCATCGCGATCGTTCTTCAATCGGTCTCTCCGGTGCTCGCGTATGCACCGTCGCCGCTACCGGCGCAGCTCCAACTCGCGAGCGGTTGTGCGTCACCGAATCGCGGAATTCGAATGATGATGGAAATCGACCGCACGGCGAGCGTTGAAAGGTATTGGGTTGGACCGGCCGATCCGAGCAAATACGTGCGGCGGCTAGGAGCCTCCCACATTGCGACCGTCGACCTGACGGTGGATGCAGCCGGGGTGGTGCGCAAGCTCGCGGTCGTTTCGGCACCTTCCATTCCCGGCCTTGTGGAAATGATCGCGCGCACGTTCATGCACGAAACGTACGAGCCGGCCTTGCACGACTGCGCCGCCATTACCTCGACGCTCCGAATGAGCGCGTACGTTGGAGCGCGCGGCAACCCGCGCGACCAAACGCTCTCGATGGTCACTCCGTCGTATCCAGCCGGCTGGAGAGCGCTCCACCCGACATCGTGCAAGGTGCCGAATGTGCTTCACACCGGCGTCCCGGCGTTTCCGGCATCGCTGCGAAATGAGTCGAGCACCTTGACCGCATCGGTTCGCGTGCACGTCGATGCCGCCGGTTCCGTAACGGGCGCGGCCGTCGTGACGCCGAGCGGAAATGCGTCTCTCGACGATGCGGTGCTGGCGACCGCGCGCGCCGAGAAATATCCGATGACGGAGACTTCGGGATTCAAGCCGGTTCGTCCGAGTCACACGTCGCTTGCGTGGAATCGTGCTCATGGATCCACGGTGTACTCGAAGTGCGATCCGTTGCCGTCCGACTATCTGTGGACGACGACCGCCACGCGCGATACCTCGCCTCTCGTCGCTCCGCTGTGGTCCCGGGCTGGTTCTCGGTAGCGCACGCTTACTGCAGGTGCGAGGACGCTCACGTTCGGTCTGCGACATGCCGGCGTACGCGCGGCTCGCATCCTCGGAACAAAACCGATAATCCTCACGTTGCAAGACTACTACTTCCTTGCTTGAGGTATTGAGTCATGTCTTATGCGCGCGCGCTGGCTCTCGGGGTTGCCCTGCTTGCTCTAACCGCCTGCGGCAGCGGCGGAGGCGCACTGGGCGGGATATTCGGCGGTTCGGGCTTTCAATGTAATCCCGGCACGCAAGTCCAGCTTGCCAATCCAACCAACGGGCAGTCGGGCGTGAATCCGAACATCGGCTCGATCACGATCGTCGCGAACGGCAATAACAACACGCTCTTCAATACGTATCGTAATTGGAGCCTGGTGCTGAGCGACAACGTCGACCCGCAAATGCAAAGCTCGCAGCTCAATTTGGTCAGCGATCCGAACGGCCCGCACCCGTATGGGTCGGATTTTTATTACTCGGCGTCGATTCAGTCGCTGCCGAGCGGCCGCACCTGGAACGTCGGCTTGCAGCAGAATAGCAACGGTTACTGCAGCGCCTACCCGCTCTATACGTTCTCGACGTAAAAACTAGCGAGGCCCGGCGAGGGTTGGGCGGCTGGCCGCCGTAGACGACGGCATGGTTCCTTTGCGCGCGGCGCTCGAGGCCGAGCGGGCCGGCCGGATGCTCGAAAGCTTTCGACTCTGCGCCGACGCTCTGCGCGCAGTGCCCGACGATGCCGACGCGCTCAACTTGATGGGCCGGCTCTGCGGCGCCGGCGGCGATGCGGTTGCCGCGATCGGATTCCAGCGTCACGCCTTGCTCGTCGATCCGGAGCACACGCGCGCAAGGGCCGATCTCGATCGAGCGTTGGCGCCGTTCCCATCGCGAGCCTCCGGCGACGCGGCGTTTGCCGCCGCCTGCGAACTTCGGCCGGATATTGCCGCGCACCATCTCGCGCCTGGAACGCTGCCGGCGTTCCCCGCGCTCGATCGCGCGCGCGCTCTCCTCGACGAAGCCGTGGCCTTGAATCCCGGCAACGGCGCCGCGCACGCGGCGCTCGGCAACGTGCTCGCGCGAACCGGCGCTTTCGCCGAAGCGCTGGCGGCGTATCGCCGCGCGGTATTGCTCGAGCCCGATGCGGCCGACGCGCAACTCGCGACGGCCGAGATAGAATACAACTTCGACGATCTGGAAAGCGCGCGCTATCACTATGCGAACGCATTCGCCCGGTGCATTCTATTTAGCACTCCCGCTCCGCAAGGCGCGCGCCGCTCGGTGCTCGTGCTTGCCCGTCCGGCGCCGGGCAGCGCGAACGTTCCGCTCGACTTCGTGGTCGATCACGAACGAATCGCGATCCACCGGCTGTATCTGCCCAACGACGACACCGCGGCGTTATCGTCGCCGCTCCCGTCGTACGACCTGATTTTCAATGCCGTCTCTGAGAGTGAGGCGGCGGCAGGCGCCGTCGGGCTCGCCGCGCAGTTTATCGACTCGCAGAGCAAGCCCGTATTCAATCATCCGCGCAACCTGTGGAAGACGGCGCGGCCGTCGTTGGCGCCCGCGTTACGGGACGTCCCGCATTGCATCGTTCCGCAGACGCGGCGACTCGCCCGCGACGTATCGCTTGACGCAGCGAGCTTTCCGCTGCTCGCACGGCCGATCGATAGCCATGCCGGGCGCGATTTGGAACGGGTCGAAAACAACGCCGAATTGGCGGCCTACATCGCCGATCGGCCGAGCGAACCGGGTTTCGATGTAACGGAGTACGTGGAGTATCGCAGCGCCGACGGATATTACCGCAAGTATCGCATCATGTTCGTCGACGGTCTCGCGTACCCGTATCATTTGGCGATCTCGCCGAACTGGATGATTCACTACAAGACGAGCGCGATGTTCGATTGCCAGTGGATGCGCGACGAAGAAGCCGCCTTCCTCAACGATCCCGGCGCGGTATTTCCATATTGGATCGAGACAATGGAGGCTCTCGCCGCGGCGATCGGCCTCGACTACTTCGGCATCGACGCGGCGCGCACGGATGGCGGCGAACTGCTCGTGTTCGAAGCCGACGCCGCAACGTTCGTGCACGCGAAAGATTCTCCGGAGCGCTTCCCGTACAAGCCGCCCGCAGTCGCGCGGATCGTCGCCGCCGTGGGCGCGATGTTCGAGCGCGCGCTAACGCTGCGAGAGTAAGCCATTTACCACGCGCTCGACTTGCGCGTCTTGTGAATCGCCGACGATTGTGGCCCGCAGCACGCCGTGACGGTCGAAAATCAGCTGAGTCGGCCACGCGCTTACGCCATAGGCGTTCCAAATGCGTCGATCGTCGTCGATCGCGACCGGCCACGTGACCCCGAGCTGGGCCAAGCCGGCGGCCACGTGGCGCGGATTTTTCTCCCACGAGGTCTCGGGCGTGTGAACGCCGATGACGGCGAGGCCGCGCCGCGCGTCGCTTGCGTGAAGTTTCCGCAGTTCCGGCGTGACGTTTTGACAGTTGATGCAATCCACGGTAAACACGTCGACCACAACGACTTTGCCCTTGAGCGAGGCTGCGTCGGCGCGCCCGTTATACCAGCGCGTGTCCTGCAAAACGGGTTGGAGCGAGGGCAGCGAGGTGGAATGCCCCGCGAGGGCGCTCGCGCCCGCCAGAAGGCTCGCCGTAAGTACGGCGCTCAAGAACACGTTCATTTCGATTCGACTCTTTCTAGTAGGTGAGGTGCGCGTCGGCTATCACCGTGCCGTCCTCGATGAGCGCGAGATCGTCCATTTTGTGATTGACCGGGAGGTAGAGCGTACCGCTGCTGCCGTGCATGCGCACGTGGCCGAGCATCTCCATGCGATGATCGTGCACGTAAGCGATCTGCATCGCGGGATCGGGATGCATCACGACCACGTAGTACCACGCACCGTCGCGCGAGTACAGCACCTGCGCCGAGGTCGGTCGCGCTCGCGTTTCGAAGGCGACGTGTGCGAACGGCCCGGCGGCGATTTGCGCGAGCGCTCGATCGTCCTGCGACATGGCGCGATGCATGCCGCCGATCTGAACGTTCGCGTACCCGAAGGCCCCCACGGCGACGATGAGCGCGGCGGCCAATGCGCCGCCGAACGCGCGCGGATCGAATCGCGTGCCGCGCGGCGTAATGCTCGCCAGGATGCGGCGGCCCAAGGGCTCGGGCGGGTTATGACGCGGCTGAAGTTCGGCCATCGCCGTCACCGTCGCCTCGGCTTCGCGCAAACGCCGCGCGCACGCCGCACACGTCGCTATGTGACGTTCCACCGCGGCGTGCTCCGCCGCGTCCAGCGTACCGAGCGCATAGAGTTCGGCAAGTTCGTCGATGTGATCGTTCATGGCGCCGTTTCTACCTGAAGGGTGCTGCCTAACTTGCGCAGGCCGTGGGAGATGCGGCTCTTAATCGTGCCCAGCGGCGCCCCGAGTTCTTGCGCGATTTCAACGTGCGTCTTGCCGCGGAAATAGGCCAGCAGCAGCGGAAGACGCTGCTCTTCGGGAAGCGTCGCGAGCGCATCGTGAAGCCGGCGATTTTCCACGAAGTCCTCGATCGCAAACTCTTCACTCACCGTTGCCTCTCGTTCCATCCGTTCGCTCAGGCGGCTGCGCCGCGTTGCGGTGCGCTGCCGGGAGATCGCTTCGTTGCGGACGCAGACCGCCAAGAACGAGCGAAGTGCGCCGCGCTGCAGGCTGTAGGCACGGGCGTTTCGCCAGACTCGGACGAGACTGTCGTGAACGCAATCCTGCGCGTCGTCGGTATTGTGGAGCACGTTGTACGCGACGGAATAGAGCAGCGCCCCGTAGCGGCGGTAGGCCTCCTCGAACGCGGTCCGATCGTGCGCCGCGAAGGCGCGCGCCAGCGCGTCCTTATCGTCCGCGAGATCGTTGAGCAACGGCTGGTATCCCATGGTACACGATTAGCATACGCCACGACGGGACCTATTGGATGATGCGGCCCCTGAAAAGACCCGCTCCGCTAGAGCGTCTCGGGAAGCGGGGCGCCGAAGCCCACGCCGGCGCGGGCGAACGTTGCCTGAACGCGCGCGTTGAGTTCGCGGCGCAGGTCGAACTGTCGTAGAGGAGCGGTCTTAATGCTGGCGCGGATCGCGACGTAGTCGCGCGTCATCGCTTCGACGCCGATCCATTCCACCGGACCGAGAAAGGCGTTGCGCCACTGCGGATCGGTTGCGAGTCCCTCGACGGCTTCGCGCAGAGCCGCAAGCGCTTTCGAAATGTCGGCGGCCGGATCGACCGAGACGCGATAGTCCACGCGCGACCAGTAGCGTGATTGGTTGATCACGAGCGTAACGGCGCTGTGCGAGATCGTTATGAGATTGCCGGCGCCGTCGCGGATCTGCACCATGCGCAGCGTTAACTGCTCGACCAATCCGCTGTGCCCGTTGATCGTTACGTAGTCGCCGACCACATACTGATCTTCGAACAAAATCAAAAAACCGCCGACGAAATCGCGGACGAAATTCTGCGCTGCGAAGGTCACCGCAAGGGCGGCGACGCCGCCGATGGTGACGACCGATCCGATCGGGATACCGATTTGACTCAAGCTCGCGAGCGCGGCCAGAAAGACGACGACGAAGGTCTTGAAGCCCGCGAGCGCTTGGGTGATCGTCGGAATGCGCAGGAGCTGCCGCGCGCGTTCTTCGGCGGTCATCGAGTAACCCGAGTGCCACGCCGTCGCCGATCGGGCGATAACGACGTCGAGTATGCGGTCGAGCAGTCCGGCAACGACCCAGATCGCGAGCACGCCCAGTGCGCCGCGCGCGAGAGCGTGCGCGTACGGCGTGGTTTGCGAAAAGAGCGAGAGCCCCCAGGTGATCGCGGCAACCCAGACCAGGAGCGTACCCCAGAGCAAGATCCCGTCGATCGCGCGATAGACCCGCAGGCGTTGAACCGGCGAGGCCGCGCGTAAGGCCAGCGCCAGAAAACGGCGGCGGTTCTCGGGGGCCTGCGGCTGCTCCGGGGCGGAGCGCGCTTGCTCGTTTTCCAGCTCGCGATCTCGTGCCGCCGATAGCGCCTCGATGGCCGCGATCTTGCGCCCCACGGCGGCCATGATTCCCCACACGATGAGCGTGAGAACGACGAGCGCAATGCCCAGACGCACGACATCGCCGACGTTATCGCGGACCTGTGCGGGCTCGCGTATGCGAAGTGCCGCTTCGAGCGCCTTTTGTACCGTATTCTGCCACGATTTCGCAACGTGTGCGACCGCCTGCTGATGGTATTTGGCATCGACGGTGGTAATCGTCAGCAATGGAAGCGGGTCGCGATGTTTTGCGTCGACCACTTCCAGGAGCGCCTGGTCGCCGACCATCCGCATTTGGACCCGCAAGCTCTGCGGGTCGTAGGCCGTCCCGGCGCCCTGCGCCGAGACAATTTCCGCCAGCGCATTTTGGATAGAGCTCTGGCGCAGGCCGAGCGGCATCGAGTCGCTGGGCGCCGACGTTAGCGAGGCGATCCGAAAGAGGACCTGGCCATCGAGCATGACCGGAGCCGTCGTATAGACGCCCTCTTGACGAATTCCGCCCGGCGAGACCGGTGCGGACGAGGTGCCCGGAAAGCCCGGAAAGAGCTGGGCACTCGCGGGCGCCGCCATCGCGGCGCAGGCGGCCAAGCAACAAAAGAGGGCCTTCATACGACTCATTGCGCTCTACTTACCCGTCCGAGGGCGTAGTGCTTGCCGGGAGCGGCAACCAAAGGGCCGGGCCAGGGGTTCAGGGTGGGAGTGGCCATAGGAGCCGGAAAAGGAATACCTTGCTTTTTCGGCTCGAGCGTGATAGCCTGGCCACCTAAGGTTTCGAAGTCGGTTACCATCTTAGCGTGCTAGGCGAGTCGATACCAATCACACCATCAATTAGAAGAAGACTAAGGAGTCCTCGTCCATGTACCAAGATGAAAAACTGAACTGCGTTGACTGTTCGCGCGAGTTCGCATTTACTGCCGGCGAGCAAGAGTTCTACGCTGCCAAAGGTTTCCAGAACAAGCCGAATCGTTGCCCCGATTGCCGCGCCGCGCGCAAGGCGAATCAGGGTGGCGGCGGCGGCCGTGGTAACTACAGCGGCGGCGGAGCTGCCGGTGGCGGCGGCGCGCGTCGCGAGATGTTCCAAGCAACGTGCAGCCAGTGCGGCGGCGTGGCGGAAGTCCCGTTCCAACCGCGCGGCGACAAGCCCGTATACTGCCGCGATTGCTTCGCGAGCCGTCCGAGCTACCGCTAAGCTGTAAAGCTTACAAGAAAAGAGCCCGCCGATCGGCGGGCTCTTTTTTTGTTCCCCCCAGGGGATTTAGGCTCTAGCCGTTGCCTTCGCCGCCATCGGGGCCCGAATCGTTCGTTTCGCTATCGTTCGCGGCGCCCTGTTCGGTATCGGCCTTGTCGCCGGGTTGCTCGGTATCGGCTTTGTCGGCGCCCGTCGACGGGCCATCGGCGGTCTCCGCATCGGCGGCGGCTGGAGCCGTCATCGTTGCGTGCGTCGCGGGCGGCGTCGCCGCTGCAGCCGCGTGCTGCATCGCCAAACCGGCCGGTACGGCGAGTAAGGCGGCGATCGCGAATGCCAGAAATTTCTTGTTGGTCGTCATGGATTGTCTCCTAATGGTGCTGGATGTCCCGGGCTCTGAACACAGCATAGACCCGTTACATGACGGCCGAATGAACGTTGCCGATGGCAGCCGTCGAAAGAATCGCGAGCATGCGTGCGCCGCACGTTGCAAGGGCTTCAAGAGTTGTGCACGTATGAGTAAGGCAAGTCGCCGCTTCGCTTGCCGGAGGTTATCGTTTGAGTATCGTTTTGGAAATTCACCTCGTGATTGCTTACCTCGTCCTGCTGCTGGCGATCTTCGTCGGGTGGGTACCGATGGGCCGGCGGGTCATGGTCGGAATCATCGGCTTGCAGGTCGTTGTCGGCTTGATCGTTGCCGGCATGTGGGGCGCCTCGCACCGGCCGCTGCCGCCGGAGATCATCGCGCATATCCTCGGTGCCATCGCCGCGATGCTCGCTTACGTGTTTGCGCGACGGTTCGGCGATCGCGGTAACAAGAACGCCGCGCTCATCCTCTCCGCCGTGGGCTTGCTCGTCATCGTAGGAACCATTTGGCTCGGTTTCCATATGGCCGGTCGAGTCTGACCGCAACGATGATCGATACCCGCGAGTTTTTTAGCGGCTTAACCGCGCTCGTGGTCATCGATCTGCAGAGGGGCGTGGTCGATCGCGAAACCGCTCCGCACACGGCGAAGGATGTCGTAACGAGAACCGGTCGCCTGGTGGAGGCATTCCACGGGAAGCGATTGCCGGTCGTCTTCGTGCGTGTCTCGTTCGACGCCGGCGGCGGCGACGCGCTCGCGCCATTGCTCGACGACGCCGTCGCGGCCGCCTCCAGACCAGCCGGTTGGGACGAGATCGTTCCCGACCTCGGCGCGCGCGCGAGCGATACGATCGTGACCAAGCGAAATTGGGGCGCGTTCTACGGTACGGACCTCGATCTGCAACTGCGCCGCCGCAGTGTAACGCGCATCGTACTCTGCGGGATCAGCACGAACATCGGCGTCGAATCAACGGCTCGCGACGCCTACGAGCGCAACTACCCGATCCTTTTCGTGGAAGACGCGATGGCCGCAATGACTGCCGAGGAACACGCGCACGCCGTCGGCGGAGTTTTCCGCCGCATGGGAATCGTACGCTCGAGCGATGCGGTGGTCGGAGCGTTAGCCGGGGCCGCCTACTGAGGTTCGATACATCGGCGGACACAGCAGCGTATCTTCGGGTTTATCCGCCGCATATTCGATCAGATCGGTCGAAACGTTGAAGTGCGTGAACGTCGGCCACCCGTTCGTATAATTCGGAAAATCGATTCGCACGCGAATGTAATGAAAGCCGCCGCTCGAATCGGTGAGCCGAACCGCGATGATGCGCGAACCGCGCTCGTGAATGCCGATTGCGGAGTTGACCGCCGCATAGTACGCACCGGGGCTGATCTCGTTATCGACGGGCTCGCTCAACGGATCGCCGACGGACTTATTGCAGGCGGTATTCTTGGGAAAGAGCACGACCGTCGGATGCGCGATCATCTCCGCCGAGCCGGCAACGAGCGCCGGTGTAATCGGCGGCACCGGCCGGTCGGTAAGCGTTAGCGCGAAGGAGCGATCGTGATCCGGCAACACGACGAGGTAATCCACGCCGCCGCACCGCCGTTTACCGCCGATGTCGGCGAATAGCCGGTACACGCCCTGCGGAGCATCGAATTCCACGATCGCGACGTTGTCGCTATCGCGCTGGACCTTGAAGGTTTGATCCATCTCCGGCGCGCGCACGGGGTAGGCGAGCACGACGTGAATCGGAACCGCCGCTTCGGCCGAAAGTTTTGCGGTGGACTTACACGCGAGCGTGAGGTGCAGGACGACGTGAGAGAGAGCGAGCATCTTCGCCTGCGTTCCACGAATCGCGCGAAACGCCCGCTTGAGTACCGGCCGTTCGGGCTAGGAATCGGCGCAGGTACCATAGCGCGATTCGATCGTGGAAGCCGCCGGCGACCGTTTCGAAAGCGTGGTCGGCCCAGGGCAGCTCGAGGTAGGTAACCGGGACGCCGTCGCCGCGCAACTCGTCGCGCAGGAAACGTTCGAATTGCAGGTTGACGACGTGATCGCGGCCGGCCGCGATCAGCATGACCGGCGGCATGCCGGCGTGCACGGCGTAGCGCGGCGACGCGCTGCGATAACACGCCGGCTTGCGAACGGGCGGCCCGTCGCAGAGCGCGCCGATGATCGCGCGCGCGTGGATGATATCGGGCTGCGCGGGGTACTCGTAGCCGAGCCGCAGATCGACGGGGCTTTCGTAGGTGACGATGGCGCTCACGCGCTTCGAGCGCAGAGCGCCCGCGATCAAGGCGAGCTGCGCGCCCGAGGAGTGACCGAGCAGCACGATTCGCCGCGCGTCGATCGCGTCGATCTCCCGGAGCACGGCATCGCGCTGCGCGGGCCAGCGCGCTTGCGGCGCGTGCGGGTAATCGATCGGCACGACGCGATAGCCCCACGACGCGATCGTTGCGTTGAGCGCCGCATCGTTAGCGGGCGAACCGCGCTGCCACGCGCCGCCGTAAATCGCAACGACGACCGGCGCACCGGGCGGCGGCGAGGCGACGTTGCGCGGCGGGATCGCGCGAAAGAACGCCTGTAACGGAACGTGCGGTCCGTACGCGACGTACGCTTCGGGTACGACGAGCGTGCATCCGAGTGCGACGGCGGCAAGTGCGATGGGCAATGCGCGCAGCCGTCCGCGCGCGAAGCGAACGATCGCCGCGAGCGCGACGATATCCACGATCGTGAGAATGGGCCAAAGCTCGCTCGCTCCAACGGTCAGCGCGAAGAGCGGCAAATTCGGACCCGGCAGCACGATCCAAATGGAGAGCGCGAGAACGATCAGCGCGAGCGCAAGCACGTCCACCATACCCATGCGACAACGACCACCTGGAGCGGCAAACGAACGTAAAACGCGGTCGGCGAGCCGACGTCGCCGTAGAGTTGCGGGTGGAGCGCCATCTGCACGTTGGCCGGAAAGACTGCGACGAGCAACGCGATCAGGCCGATGCCGGCGATACGACGCGTTGCCGGAACCAGCACGCCCGCTCCGCCGAGAGCCTCGCAGATGCCGCTGACTGCCACCAGCAGCCCCGGCGCGGGCAGCCACGGGGGAACGATGCGAATGTAGAATGCCGCATGCACGAAATGATTGATGCCGGCCGCAATAAAGAATGCTCCGAGCAGCACGAGAGCGATGCGGCGCGCGATACCCATGTATCGCCTATCGCGTGCGTACGGGAGCGTTCCTGCCCACAAGGCCGTTTCCGCGCAATCGCCGAAGTGCGGAGTCCGTGAGAGCTACACGGATACTGTCTCTAATCGCGCTGCTCGTTCTCGTGTCGGCGGCGTCGTGGTTCTTTCTCTCTCGCCAGAGCAGCCCGGTCGGCGGTCAACTCACGGTGTATTACACCAAGGCCGATGGTCAGAGCGAGATCCCGTGGAGCGTTTCGATGCGTCCGCAAGCTTCGGGTGAGAGCGCGGCCGAACATCTACATAACGCGGCGCTCTATGCCGCGACGCAAGCGGTTGCCGGCCCTGCGAGCAACGTCAACGCCGTTCGGTTCCCGACTGGAACGCATGTCCTCTCCGTTGACGTTACCGGTTCGACGGCCGTCGTCGATCTCTCCAAAGAGGTCGAGAGTCAGACCGGTACGTTCGGGGAGAGCGGCGAGTTCAAGTCGCTCGTCTGGACGCTGACCGGCTTGCCCGGCATTCATGCCGTCGGCGTTCGCATCGCCGGCGAAAAGCTTAGCACGCTGCCTGGGGGGCATCTTGAGCTGGATCAACCGTTACAGCGTTCGGATTTTTAGCGCTTTAGCGCTGGCACTCTTCGTTGCCGGCGGCGCATCCGTGCCCGCATCCGCGCAGCAGCGCTCGGCATACGTCTTCGCCGGAAAGCCGCTGACGTTCTCGCATCTCTACTCGCAGAATGGCCGCGAAGCGATCGGCATCAACGATCCCGGATTACGTGCGTTGCTCGAGGCTCTCGGCGCTACCGTAACGTGGCAGTCGGGCGAGCGCTACGTACTGGTGACGACGGCGCAGCCGATCGTCGTAAGTTTTGCCGTCGGCGACACGCGATACGATGTCGGTCCGGTCGAACAACAGGCGCCGTTCGCACCGTTCATCAAGAACGGCGAAGCGTACGTGCCGCTCGACGAACTCGTGCGCGCGCTCGATCTCGCGCCGAAACGCGACGGAAGCGACGTCGTGCTTCAGCCGCAGTTGGCCGGCATCGATATACGCAGCAGCGGCGGCGGCACGCAGCTGGTCGCCCACGCCGCGGTTCCGATCGACGCGCACATAGTGAGCGCAACGGGAGATCGCATCGTGCTCGCGTTCGAAGGACTCGGAACGACGCTCGAACGCTCGCGGCGAGTGCAGGCCAGCGGCTTACGTGAGATCGACATTCGCACCGAGGGCACCGTACGCGATCCGCGGACGCTCGTGACGCTCGCGCTCGTGCCGGGAACCGCGCACGGGCCGCCGTCGACCGACGATCAGCGCGATTTCACGATGGGATTCGGTAGCGCCATAGCCGGGCAGCCGGCGGCAACGCCCGAACAGCCGGCGGATCAAACGGCGACGGTGACGCCGGCGCCGGCCCAAGCGTCGGGCGTTACCGTGGATGCGGTCACCGGCAGCGCGACGGCCGCGGGATATCATATTACGATCGCGGTCAGCGGAAACGCCACCTACGAATGGCACCGCCTTCGGCCACCGGATAATCGCTGGTACGTGGACATTCACGAAGCGAGTCTCGGTATGGCGCCGAGCGATCAAACTGGCGAAGGCCCGGTGCAGACCGTGCGCGTACGACAAGCCGCCGATCGCACGGTGCGCGTTGCCTTGAGCCTGACCGATTACGACACGGTCGACGTGCGGCCGACCGATAGCGGGCTTACGATCGACGTATCCGGCACCGCGGCCGACGTAGCGAATGCGCCGAAGAGCGGATCGGGCACGATCGGCAGCTCCGCAATTGCGAATGCGCCCGCCGGAGATAGCAACGACGCGTGGAAATTCTCGCCGCGACCCGAGGATAGCGCGAAGCCCTACGCCGCGCAGAATCCGCGTCTGATCGTGATCGATCCCGGACACGGCGGCAGCGACGGCGGAACCGTGCGCGGCGGACTCGAGGAAAAAAATCTCACGCTGGATATGGCCAAGCGACTGCGCACGCTTCTGGTCGGGCGCGGGTGGCAGGTCACGATGACGCGGGACACGGATAAAGACGTCTTCGGTCCGTACGATTCGGCGCACGACGAACTGCAAGCGCGCGTCGATATCGGCAACCACGCCGGAGCGCGAATGTTCGTCTCCATTCACGTCAACGGATTTATCAATGCCGGTCCGCACGGCACGACGACGTACTACTCGAAGCCCTCCGACGTTCCGTTTGCCAAAGACGTCGAGCGACGGCTCGCGACGACGCTGGGCACCAGCGACGACGGCATCGTCAAAAGCAAACTGTACGTAACGCTGCATTCGGCGATGCCGGCGATTCTCGTCGAGACGGCGTTTCTTACCAACCCCGACGATTTTGCCAAGCTGGCATCGGCGGATTGGCGGCAAAAGGTCGCCCAAGCGATCGCCGACGGTATCGGCGATTATGCCGGAGCGCCTCCCGCCGGTTCGCAAGACAGCGGGCAATAGTGCTCGGACTCTTCGATTCCGGCCTCGGCGGCCTGACGGTGCTGCGTCGCGTACGCGAACTCTTGCCCGCGCACGATCTGTTGTTTTTTGCCGATCAAGCGCATCTTCCGTACGGCGACCGCAGCGACGGCGAACTGGTGCGGCTGCTCGAACACAACGTGGGCTGGCTCGACGGTCGGGCGGTCGAGGCGATCGTGATGGCGTGCAACACATCGTGCGCCGTCGCGGATCGTGCCGGTTGGCCGCCCGCGCGGGCGACCGTGCTCGATTTGATCGAATCGGCCGCGATCGCGGCGGAACGCGCGGGCTATAAGAAGATCGGCGTCGTCGCTACGGCGGCGACCGCGCGCAGCGGGTCGTACGCGCGTCAGATTTGCCTGCGCGTTCCCGACGCGCGCGTCACCGAGATCGGCGCACCGAAACTCGTTCCGTTGGTGGAAGCGGGGCTGGCGGACGGCGCGGCGGCGCGCGAAGCCGTCGCGGATTACTGCGCGCAACTGCCGCACGATCTGGACGCCGTCTTGCTCGCGTGCACGCACTACCCGATTCTCGACGCGCATTTCGCGCGCGCTCTCGGCGAAAGCGTCGTGCGGGTCGATCCGGCGCTGGTTCAGGCGGAGCGTACGGCGACGCTCGTGCGCGAGCGCGGCCTGGCCCCCGGTTCGGGCATCACGCACTACACGACCAACGGCGATCTTGGCGCGTTTCGCGCGAACGTCGAGCGATTGATGGGCCCTCTCCCAGAGCGCGATCGCATCGAAGCGGTCGCGCCGCTTGCGTTACGTTCCTAGCGTAATGGGGAGTTGGACGGTGATCGAGGTCCACGCGCCTTCCTTACTTTCGGCACGCACCGTCCCACCGTGTAATTCGACGATCGTCTTGACGAGATAGAGGCCGAAACCGGTACCCGGCACGCCTTGCGCCTTGGCGTTCGAGCCGCGCGCGAACCGGCCGAAGATATAGTCGATCTCCTTGCGCGGAATGCCGATGCCGTGGTCGGTCACGACGATTTGATAGATACCGCCGAGCCTCGAGAGCTTCACTTCGACGGTCGCAGCGCTCTTCGAATACTTGATCGCGTTGTTCACGATGTTATCGAACGTTTGATAGAGTTTTTCACGGTCGGCCGTTATCGGGGCCGCACCTTTTGGATACGACAGGCTGATCGGATGGCGTGCCGAGCGCTCGTCGACGACGCGCTGCAAGAGTTCCCCGAGGTCGAAGAGCGTTTTTTCGATCTGAAACTCGGAACTCTCGATCGACGATATGCTGAGCGTTTCGTCGGCCAAGCGCGTCAAACGCTCGGCCGTTTCGTCGATGATGTCGAGTGCCTTCAACGCGTCCTCGGTGGCCGGCAAGCTCTCGCGCAGCAGCTGCGCGTAGCCCGCAATCACCGTCAACGGGCCTTTCACGTCGTGTGCGAGCATCGCGATCAAATCGTTCTGCATGCGGCTCAACTCGGCCAGCGCCAGCTCTTGATGGACGGCGTCGTCGATATTGCGCTCGACGGTTATCCAGTGCGTCGCGCGACCGGACGGGTCGAGAACGGGATGGCCGGCGAGCTCACCCCAGTAGGCGCTGCCGTCCTTGCGATAGAGCCGCATGCGCTCGCGAATCGGCACCCCTTTGCGCAGCGCCGCAGTTACGCGTTCGACAACGCGCATGTCGGTCTCGGGACCGACGCCGGTGCGCCCGGCGAAGAGTTCGGCGCGTGAGAATCCCGTATGCGCGAGCATCGCTGCATTCACGAAAACCAGGCGCGGGGCGCGGCGCCCGACCGCATTGATCGCGTAAATCGCGATTTGATCCGACGTGTTGTCGACCGCGGCGGACAACATCGCGAGTTGATCTTCGTCGCGTTTTCGCTCGGTGATGTTTCGACCGATGGCGATCCAGCCGCGGATATCGTTGTGCTCGCCGGGGACCGTCGAGCCGTTGAATTCGGCCCAAAATGCGCTGCCGTCGCGACGGTAGATCACGAGCCGCGCGCTGGCCGTGCGCTGCTCCTCGATCGCCGTGCGAATGGCGAGCGTCACGTTCGTGTCGGTTGCTCGCCCGAAGAACATCGTCGGGCTTTTGCCGAGCACGTCGTCGACCTTGTACTGGGTCTCGGTGAGGAAGCGCGCGTTAGCGTACGTGATGAACGGGCCGCCGCATGATGGGGCGGTGGCGTCGGTGAGGATGACAAAATCGGTCGCCGCATCGGTTGCGGTGAGCAGGACGTCCGACGGAATCTCGTTGAGCACTGCATGCAAGGTTCAGCGGCCCGAACGCGCGTCCTTGGGCCGAAGGACCCGCTAGAGCGTGCTAATGTGAAAGAGGCGGAAGAAGAACATCACCGAGAAGGTCCCGAGCGCACATCCTGCGACCACCTGCATGAAGGTGTGAGCTTTAAGATAGACGCGCGCCCAGCAGACCATCGGTATGAGTATGAAGAACGGCAGCAATTCGCGCCCGTAGAGCAGGGTCAGCGCGACCAGCGGCGCGGTGATTCCAAGCGCGTGCGTGCTGATCTTCCAGTAGCGGGTGATGTACTGCACGACGATCGTGGAGAGCGTATACCCCGCCATCGAAGCGATCAGCAGAGCAGGCGAGCGGGTGAACCAGAGCGCGAGCGTGCCGAGCAAATAGAAGATGACGAAGGCTCCGAAGACGCGTTCGCGCTCTTCGCGGATCGACATATCCAGATCGGAGATGCGGTCGGTGGCATAGAGCCAGAACACGAAGAGCATCGGACCGATCGAGGTGAAGAACGTGCTCAAGAAGAGCAGCCACCAAAAGTTGGTCGTATCGAACGCCCGGGCGTGAGCCAGGATGATAAAGAGCGCCAGCGCCGTCAGAAACGGGTTGAACACCGTGGAAAGAATCTTCGCGAGATCGCGCCAGACGCGCCGGTTCTTGATCGGCACCGGCGCGATGATTCCAAGGTCGTGCACCTCGGCTACTAGCTCCGAACCGGAAGGAACTCCTCCCTCGGGGCTTTACTGATACGGCGTGCCGAACTCGGCATCGTAGTAGTCGGCGAAGCTTCCCGGAACGCTTCCTCGCCCGTTCGGCGCGAGCGCGAGTCCGACCCAGATGAAGCGCGCGTTTACCAGATTGAGGAATTTACTCGTACCGGCGTTGTTCGGACAGGTCGCCGCGTTCGCGGGCGGCGGACAATTGTTCGCCTGCGCCAGAAAGTCGGCTTCGGCGGATTGCCACGTGCTCGGCGGTTGTTTGGAATCGATGTTGCTTCCGTTCGACGTGTACGTTCCCGCATGGCTTTGCTCGTACGCGAGCGCGGTTTGACACGACGGGTCGCTCGCCGGACACGTTTCCTGATAGAGGCCGTTCGCGGCCATATAGCCGGCCCAGTGTCGCGCCCCTTCTTCGAGTATTTCGTCGAAGACCAACGGCGAAGCACCGTACGTCGCGCGATCGGCATTCGCTTGTTGCAGCCATGCCGCCTGTTCGGCCGTGAGACGCGTCAACGACACGTTTCCGACCTGCGTGTTGAAGCTCGTGATGTTGAATTTTTC